>NZ_CAKVMR010000133.1 GCF_934772795.1 uncultured Holdemanella sp. | reverse complement strand
ACAGGCAATCCGGACAGCAGGTGATGTAGAACACGCTGGAAATGTAGTTGTGAAAATGAAAAATTGAAGTAGTTCGACAACTTCCAGTTTATCGCACTGTATATAAAAAAAATCCGTTAACTTTCTAATCCCGGAAGAAAGTTTACGGATTTTTTGTGTTTCTTGACGAGCAAACAGGGTGTATGCTGATTGCACATTGAACATAAGAATTTACTGGCAGGAAGTTTCAATCCGCTGATTATTCATATATACTTTATTCAGAAATATAAATCGGAATTTTTGGAGGAACAAACATGACAAAGAATACTATGATTTTTATTTTTTTAAACATGATATACCTTCTTATTTGGTATGCAACAAACAAAATAAGAAGCACTAAAGTGGGTAAAGAACTAGACAATGGGTTTGAATTTTACAATAGTTTAAACACTAGTGATAAAGAAAATTATTGGAAAGAAGATACTAAAATTTTAAATCTTTTCTTTGTACTTTTCATAATATCTATGGATATTTCCGTTATTCTTCTTTTTAATGAAAATAATCTTTGGATATTTTCATTAGTTGCAGGATTAATTATTTCATCAGTTGTTGCAATAATATTGAGTATTAGTCTTAAGAAGAAATACAAATAAGTGAATAAATTATAGTTTATGATCGTATAGATTAAGACGAAGCGTATTTATAAATATACCAGGCTGAGAGTTCAGTCTTTTTGTATAGTTTTCATATTTAATGGTATACTTTAAAAAATAGATAAAACCAAATTTAAGGAGTAATTATGGCTTTTGATTTTAAGAAAGAATATAAAGAGTATTATATGCCTAAAAATAAACCTGTGATTGTAACTGTTCCTGAAGCAAATTATATTGCGGTCAGGGGAAAGGGGAATCCTAATGAAGAAGGTGGAGCATATCAGCAGGCGATTGGTGTATTGTATGCGATTGCTTATACTTTGAGAATGAGTTACAAAACGGATTATAAAATTGAAGGATTCTTTGAATATGTAGTTCCACCACTAGAAGGATTCTGGTGGCAGGATGATATAGATGGTGTGAATTATGCAGATAAAGATTCATTTCATTGGATTTCAGTCATTCGATTGCCTGATTTTGTGAATGAAAAAGATTTTGAATGGGCTGTTGAAACAGCAACTAAAAAGAAAAAAATAGATTGTTCATCGGCAGAGTTTTTGACGGTTGATGAAGGTTTATGTGTTCAAATCATGCACTTAGGATCTTTTGATGATGAACCAGCTACAGTTGCACTTATGGATAAATTTTTAAAACAAAATGGATATGCGAATGATATGAATAGTCAAAGACTACATCATGAAATATATTTGTCGGATGCAAGAAAGGTTGCACCGGAAAAATGGAAAACAGTCATTCGACATCCTATAAGAAAGGTTTAGATAAATCGGGATTTGTGGAGGTGATAAGCTATATGAATGATAAATGGGTTGAGTTTGCAATTCGTATTCAAAGTATTGCTCAGGCTGGGCTTCAGTACGGGAAAG
>NZ_CAKVMR010000132.1 GCF_934772795.1 uncultured Holdemanella sp. | reverse complement strand
TCTCTAAATGTTTCTAACGGCATTCCACATTCACAATAATCCTTATCTATTGTTTCCTTCAAGTCGTGACTGGCAGCAGATATTAATAAATGAAATGCCCGGAAGTGTAACCCGGTGGAGGCCACTACGGTTACGCACTTGCTGTTTAATTCTTAAGGCATTTGATACACACGGAATAAAACTTGGAACACCTTTCCAAGCTTTATTCCGGTTCGGGTATCCACAGCCTTCCTGAATTAAATCCCAAATTAATTCCGATACTGTGTATTTTTATTACTGCAGCTGGCTTAGACGGTTGCGGAGTACAGGTCCGACGATGATCGCAATGATAATCTTCGCTGCGTCACCGGCAAGATAAGGAATTACTCCGACAGAAAGTGCTGCAACGAATGACATTTTCAACTGGATCGCAAGCCACTCTGTACCGAAGATATAAGTGACTGCCATACCGATGATCATACCGACAACTGCCAGGATTCTGTTCTTTGGAAATTTATCAACGAACAGTCCGGAAATCAGTGCAAGGAAGATGAAACCAATCAGGTATCCGCCGGTAGGACCTGCAAGCTTTCCTAATCCACCGGTAAAACCGGAAAATACAGGGAGACCGACAAGACCAAGTAACAGATATACGATGTAACTGATGGTTGCATCTCTAAAACCAAGTACATAGATACTGATCATGATCACCAGGTTGGTAAGACTGATCGGTACCGGGCTGACCGGAATCGGAATCGCCATAGGAGCGAAGATACAGGTGATTGCAGTCATCAAAGCAATCAGAACCAGTTTGCGGGTGGAAAGCTTTTTCGTTGTTGTGCTATTTACTGTGTTGTTCATAGTGGTAATTGTCTGCCGTACGACATGGCAGAACTCCTTTCCTTTAGTTTTATATCAAAAATATAACAGAAGTATAAAATAAACAGGATAAAATGTCAACTGCAGAAGATGACTGGTTAACAATTGGACATGCGCAAGCGTATGATGTTAACAAAAGCATACGATTTGAAAATGTATAGTATTGTGTAAACATTAAAATAAATAAAGAAAAATCAGATAATTTAACTATTGAAATGAAATAATGGAAAATAAATAAAATTAACTGCAAAAAGTATTGACAAAATAAAAGCCGAATGATATTATATAATCAATCCAAAGGAAATCCAAAATAAACAAAAAAGAATTCCTGACGAGAAAGGGAATCTTGAAAATTGAATATCACATATTTTATAAGATGTATTTTTATTATAAATTCTCAATTCGTTTAAGAATCGAAAAATACAGGATATAGATATGAAATATCTGGTAAGGCATCGGATATCAAATATCGTAAAGTATATTGTAGAGAAAGAGAATGGATGAATAACGATTATAGAATGGTATCAAGGGGATATGGATTATAATCGTAGAAGAGATGAGATAATAAATTCCAGCTTATATCTTAAGTGATAAAAGAAAAGTTTATCAAGGATGAAGAATATTTCATATGTCGGTGAGATATCGTTGATTGGAAATTTA
>NZ_CAKVMR010000131.1 GCF_934772795.1 uncultured Holdemanella sp. | reverse complement strand
ATATCGGGATGCAATGAGCTCTAAGCACAGTAAATAAGCGGATAATTACCACCCATTTGCAAAAGAGGAGCTTTTAAATAAAACTTGTCATATATAGTGGAATATAATTGATTCCATCTTCCTGTTTCAAATCTTTTGTATAGATTATAAATCTATCTTCTACTTTAATTGGGTATTTTTCAATAAAATAATCAAATGATTTATGTGAATTATAGCCTGAAGATTTAACTTCAATTGGACAAACCTTCTTTTTTCGTAATGTGATAAAATCAATCTCATACTTTTGTTCTTTCTTGCCTTTAGAAGCATACATATACTCATGGAAATATAACTCATGTCCGCTTGTTCTTAACATTTGAGCTACCATATTTTCCATAATCATACCTTGGTTTATACTCAACTTATTAAAGATCAATGACTTATATATATTATCCTCTGTTGTAGAAGAACTTGCCATAATCATAGAAACCAATAGGCCTGTATCCATCATATATAATTTAAAATTACTACGATCCGCATAAAGTTCTAAAGATATTTCTGGTTGCGTAACATTAATACACTCATTTCCAATCATGGATTCAGATATGAAAGAAATCGCGTCTATATAATTTTGATATCTTGCGTTTTTATCCACTTTTGACATTTTGAAATGTGAATTTTTATTTTCTAACTGTTCAGGAATTGTTTTAAATACAACAGAAGCCTTTTCATGATTTTCATCATCATATTTTGTCAAATCTTCCTGATATAAACTCAAAATATTTCTCTTTACAAAATCAATTTGTTCATATGTTTCGCCATTCACAAAAGCCTCTACCGCTTGTGGCATTCCTCCAACCACTAGATATTCACGAAACTTCGTCATAATCTTGTTATGAATCGCATCCCCTAATGGTTTTCTACTATCAAAGGATTCTTTTATTATAGAATATGTAAAATCATCATTATTCGCCCATAAGAATTCTTCAAAATCCATAGGCCACATTTTAATTCTATATTCTTCAGAAGGTATCAATATATCTTTCACATTCTTTTTGATTGAAATCAAAGAACCCGTTTCAATGTAATCGTACCTACCATCTTTTACTAAATATTTTATCGCTTGTCTTGCGACAGGAAAAAATTGTACTTCATCAAAAACAATGGCACAACGCTTTCCTTTTAAAGATTTTTCTTTCAACAAGAATAAGTTTCTAAAGAAAACATCTAATTTGGCAATATTCTTAATAAAGTTATCTTTGACTTCTTCACTTTCTAATGCGAAATCCAATATTAAATAATCATCATATTCATTTCGCACGAATTCCTCAACAATTGTACTCTTTCCAATTCTACGAGCACCTTCAATTAATGCTGCGGATTTTCCATTAGACAATTCTTTCCATTTAAGTAAATTATTATATATTTTTCTCTTAAATATCATATATTTTATCCCTCTACCAAAAGTAGGTAGTGTCAAAAATCAACATTTTGATACAAATACAACTACCTTGATTTATTTGTATTTATCTTTAAGTTGTTTCCC
>NZ_CAKVMR010000130.1 GCF_934772795.1 uncultured Holdemanella sp. | reverse complement strand
ATATATAGATGGAGACTTGTTAAAAGAAATAATAGAAGAAGATATACAACCTAATATTCCTCAAATAGAAAATGAATTACAAATCAAAGTACCAGAATTAAAAACAACATATTTAGGAATAGTAGAAGGACAAGCTAGAATAACAGAATTCGATGACATATACAAAGACTATTGCATAATGAAAGGATTATTACATAGATTAGACCATTGTAGTTCAGCATGGATACCAGTTGAAGATGAAACAAAAAATGAAATTTCAAAATTTGTAGAAGAATTTATGAAGAAACAAGATTTTGATCCAAATGATTTACAACAATTTGCAAAAGAAAATCAAAACAAAAATATTATGGTAATTGGTTCAACTGGAATGGGAAAAACAGAAGCAGCATTACTCTGGAGTAATCATGATAAAACCTTTTTTACATTGCCATTAAGAATAAGTATAAATGCAATATATGACAGAATAAAAGAAACGATAGGATATGAACATGTTGGATTATTACATTCAACTGCAGTTGATTATTTAGATGATAAAAATGAAGAAAACGAATTTGAAAAAATAAAACAAGCACGAAATTTATATGAAAAAATTACAACATGTACAATAGATCAAATCTTTCCATTTGTTTTCAAATATAGAGGATATGAAAAAATTTATGCAACATTAAGTTATTCAAAAGTAGTAATTGACGAAATTCAAGCATATTCACCAGAAATTGTAGCAGTTATTTTAAAAGGACTACAAATGATAAATAACTTAAATGGAAAGTTTATGGTAATGACTGCAACACTTCCTAGAATATATAAAGACAAATTAGAAGAAATGGAAATAAAATTTGAGTATAATGAATTTATAAAAGATACGGTGAGACATAAAATTCAATTAGTAGATTCAGTGATAAATCAAGATATAGAAGAAATAAAAGAAAATTCTAAAAATAAGAAAGTATTGATAATTGTTAATACAATAAATAAAGCAATTGAAATATATGAAAAACTAAAAGATGAAAATATATCAAATGTAAATTTACTACATTCAAGATTTATACAAGCTGATAGAAGTGAAAAAGAAAAGAATATAAAAGAATTTTCTAAAAATAGAAATGAAGCAGGAATATGGATAACAACACAAATTGTTGAAGCATCATTAGATATAGACTTTGATATGTTATATACAGAAATGTCTACATTAGATAGTTTATTTCAAAGGCTGGGAAGATGCTATAGAAGTAGAAAATATGATGAAAATACACCAAATGTAAAAATATATATAAAAGACACAAGTGGAGTTGGATATATATATGATAAAGAAATCTATGAAAAAAGTATAGAATTATTAAAACCATTTAATGGAAAAATCCTACAAGAAAAAGTGAAAATTGATTTAGTTGATAAATTATACTCAAAAGAAATGTTACAAGGAACAGAATTCTATAAGAAATTCAAAGAGGCTTTTAAAATATTGGATAACATTATTGACTATGATACAAGTAAAAAAGATGCACAGCATATTTTAAGAAATATTGATAATATAGATGTAATTCCGAAGAT
>NZ_CAKVMR010000129.1 GCF_934772795.1 uncultured Holdemanella sp. | reverse complement strand
TCAATGATCAGGGGAACATCATCGGCATAACAGATCCAGTGAACGGATGCCTGAATCTGGAGAATAAGATCAACGACAGTCTCAGTCCTGTGCCGGAGTTCCGTCTGGAGATACAGGAAAATACGATCGTGCTCACTGTTTATGAAGGCAGGTATAAGCCTTATCTCTATAAAGGTAAAGCTTATAAAAGAAATGATTCTTCTACAGTTGAAGTGGATCGTCTGGAATATAACCGGTTGATTCTGGAGGGCTGTAATCAGACTTTTGAGGAGATCACTTCATTCAATCAGCAGCTTACTTTTGCTAAATTGGAAACAGAATTTATCCGGGTGATGGGCATTGAGAAGATCAATAAAGATATTTTAAAAACTCTTGAACTGTATTCTGATCAGAGTGGGTTCAATAATGCAGCTGCACTTCTTGCTGATGATAATCAGTTTACGGGAATAGATATCATACGTTTTGGTGATACCATAGATGAGATCATGGACAGGGAATCACTGGAAAATATTTCCATACTTTCTCAGTTGGAAAAAACACTTCAGATGTTCCGAAAGTATTATCAGTATGAAAAAATAGAGGGAGCCGAAAGGAAATGTATTGACAAAATCCCGGAAAAAGCCTTCAGGGAAGCAATAGCCAATGCTCTGATCCATCGAATGTGGGATATCCCGGCATCTATAAAAGTCAGTATGTATGCGGACAGGATTGAGATCAGTTCTCCGGGAGGGCTTCCTGCCGGAATCAGCGAAGAGGAATACCTGAATGGTCAGATATCCATACTCAGAAATCCTATTATCGGAAATGTGTTCTTCCGGCTGAAATATATTGAGAAATTTGGAACCGGAATCATGAGGATCAATCATGCTTACAGGAACGCACTGATAAAACCATCGTATCAGTGTTTTTCTAATTCTATCAAAGTAATTCTTCCTGTTATAAGGGAAAACTATGACCTGAACGAAGCCGAACAGATACTGGTCAACATCCTTAAGGGAAAAGAAAAAATGTCAAGATCAGAAATTGAGAAAGCAGCAGAAATGGAAAAGAGTAAAGCAGTACGTACTCTGAACAGCCTGATTGAAAAGAAAATCCTGAAAAAAACAGGTGCAGGCAGGGGAGTCAGATACACCTTGAAATAGCAGAAAGCAATATAAGGATAAGATTAATTACCCAAATGGATTATTTCACAGTAGCTTTTTTTTAATCACGTGTCTAACTCATCACTGAAGTAACGAGAATGCGACGCGCAGTTATTCAATTTGATAAAATTTCTATCTTACACTGATGTTCTTTTGTCTCTCTGTCATAGCTAATCCCAACACCCAGGATTTTTCCTGTATAGTTTCTGTTTTCCCCTAATTTCCCCCGGAAGCGGAGAATATAATCTTTATCCCTGATCTGCTGTATTGCCTCTTCAGGGGAACTATCCACTTTTAATTCAAGAATGATGCAGGGTTCTGAAACATTCCATGGATAGAAAATAAAATCAACATAGCCCTTTCCCGCCTTATCTTCACGTTCGATCCGGTACTTATTTCGTGCCGACAGA
>NZ_CAKVMR010000128.1 GCF_934772795.1 uncultured Holdemanella sp. | reverse complement strand
ACCCAAAAGCAAAAACCAGAAATACACTACCGTTCATTCCAAATAACCAAGAAGCAGGGCATTGGGTCTCATTTCCCGTCGCTCAAGTTGTTTGAGGTGTTGAAATTCATTCAATCCTCATGTTATTTGAAAATTAATTTTTTGACACCTCATCAAATTTTGAAGCGCCAATTTATTGCATGTCTCAAAAACAAAAAGTGACATCGTTTAAAATGTCACTTTGTCAACACTCTGAAACGCAGTGTCTTCCACTACGTTTATCTTTTACTTTGCTGCACTGTCTGCTGCAATCACAGATTCAATCTGCTTCATTAAAGCATCATAGTTTTCCTGATTATCAACACCACCAAGTAATGGTTCACCTACGATCTTGCCATTTCTATCAACAAGAACTGTTGTAGGGAATGCCATGATATTAGATGCATACTTACCTACATCACAAGAAGAATCAATAGAAAGATTACGATACTTTGCACCCTGCTGTTCCAGAACTTTCTTAGCATCTTTGATTGCAGATTCACTTCCATCAAATGTATCTGTATTGATGCCTACAACTTCTCCACCCTTTGCCTTGATTGCTTCATTCAATTTATTCAACTTTGGAAGTTCTTCAACACAAGGTTTGCATCCGGTAAACCAGAAATTCAAAACTGTGACTGCATTCTTAGAGAAAAGACTCTTATCTACTTTATTACCATCAAAATCTACACCAGATAAATCCGCAAATGAACTTTCACTGGAACTTTCTTCACTGGATGCAGATGTACTCTGCTTGCTTTCAAGTTCAGAAATCTTCTTTTCAATTTCACGGATCTTTTCAAGATCTTCCGTTAATGTTTTATATTCTTCTTCTGTAAATTCATCTTTGTTTCCTTCAACCGCAGATGCCAGGTATTCTGCATAATCTGCATTAGGATCCGCATTTCCCTTGTTCATCATATTAAACACCTTATCCCAGGCTTCCTTATGATCCGCAAACAATTGATTTTCCTGCTGATATAAATCATTCAATTCAGGATTCGTTTCTCCTGCTGTTTCAGAAGATGAGGAAGACTGTGTCGTATTGCTTACAGCACTGTTTGTTTTTGTGGAACAGGCTGTAAGTGCTAATACTGCACTTAAAGTAACGATCTTAAAAATGTTTTTTGATAAATTCATGTTTTATTTCTCCTTTAACTTATTTTTTATCTTTTGATACATCTTTTCCCATAAATTGATAATGGATTGCATTTTTCGGACACACTTTCATACATGCCCCGCATCGAATACATTCCGGATGATTTGGTGTCTTCAATACATTTACATCCATCTTACATGCTTTTGTACACTGCTGACATCCAACACACTTATCATGTTCAACCTGAATACTAAGCAATGACACTTTATTAAATAAAGAATAAATTGCCCCAAGTGGACAGATCCACTTACAGAATGGACGATAGAATAGAATACTCAACACAATCACACTCACAAGAATCACACTCTTAAATGTAAATAATTTTCCAAGAGCAGAACGAATTGCCGCATTTCCAAGTGATAAAGGAATTGCCCCTTCCAATACACCTTGTGGACA
>NZ_CAKVMR010000127.1 GCF_934772795.1 uncultured Holdemanella sp. | reverse complement strand
ATAATTAATAAAAAACAGCAAAGTTAATAAAAAAAATTTTTTCATAGAAGCTTAATAAAAAAATATAACAAGATGAACCAGAAGATCCACAAAGACCAGTACCTGGTTCCGTATCTGATGTCATCACATCCGGGATCCAGAATGAAGGATGCGGTAGAACTTGCGGAGCATATCCGGGATCTGGGGTATATGCCGGAACAGGTGCAGGATTTCTATCCGACACCATCCACGATCTCTACATGTATGTATTATACGGGAGTGGACCCAAGGACAATGCAGCCGGTCTATGTGCCGAAAAATCCGCATGAAAAGGCAATGCAGAGAGCACTGATCCAGTATCGGGATCCAAAGAATTATGATCTGGTCATGGAAGCACTGAAGAAAGCACACCGGATGGATCTGGTAGGATTTGACAAACACTGTCTGATACGTCCGAGAAAGGAAAATGCCAGAAAGCGTGTTTCGCAGGGAACCCATTCTTCACAGGGAAACAGACAGAAAAAGAAATCGATCCGGAATGTGCATAAAAAGAAATAACAAGACAAAGAAACCAACATACAGATGCAAAGAGGTGTTAAAGTTGAAAATAGCGATCGTTACAGGAGCATCGTCTGGAATGGGAAGAGAATTCGTGCTTCAGATCCCACGGCTATATAAGAATCTGGATGAATTATGGGTTGTGGCAAGACGAACGGATCGTCTGAAAAGTCTGCAGGAACAGGTGAAAATCCCGGTCAGAATCTTCGACGGGGATATGCAGAGAAACTATATATTCGAAAAAATACAAAAAGAACTGGAACGCCGGCAGGCGGATGTAAGGATGCTTGTGAATGCAGCGGGATATGGCAAGATCGGCAGAGTCGCAAGCATAGATCTGAATGAGCAGTGCGGTATGGTTGATCTGAACTGCACGGCACTCACTAAAATGACAGGGATCTGTCTTCCATATCTGTCAAAAGGCAGCCGGATCATTAATCTTGCCTCGGCGGCTGCGTTCTGTGCACAGCCGGGCTTCTGCGTATATGCAGCTTCCAAAGCATATGTGCTGCGTTTCTCGCAGGGACTGGCGGCAGAATTAAAGAAACAGGGGATCCTGGTAACTGCGGTGTGTCCGGGACCGGTACATACAGAATTCTTTGACCGGGCAGGAACGCTTGCAGTGAGTAAAAAAGAAGCATTCTGTGCCGAACCGGAGGCAGTGGTAACGCAGGCACTTACAGACAGTGTACATGGAAGAAGCATTTCGGTATACGGAGCAGCTATGAAAGGATCCAGAATCCTTTCCAAGATCCTTCCGGACCGCCTGCTTGTATGGGGAATGATGAAGATCAATAATACAGAATAAGAAAAGGACAGGCAATATGAAAACAGAAAAAGGACAGCCGGGATATATAAAGGCGAAAAAACAGAAATACCTTCTGGGAGCAGTTGTGGAATTTGTAATCGTGATCGCAATCTTTGTGACCGGATATATCCAGACAGGATCCAGACTGAATCTGCTTACCGTTGTGGCAGTAGTCGGATGCCTTCCGGCAGCAAAGATGCTGGTTGAATTTATCACAATGGCACCGTACAAGAGTATTGAAGAAGCAAAATATCAGGAACTGGAGGAAAAAGCACCTTTGATACTGAAGGCATATGATATGATCATTACCAGCTCACAGAAGATCATGCCTCTGGATGCAGTGGTAG
>NZ_CAKVMR010000126.1 GCF_934772795.1 uncultured Holdemanella sp. | reverse complement strand
AGGAAGCATTAGCAGCAGAAGCTGAATAATAAGTATTAAAACGGCGTCAGGCCTAAACGCTGGCGTCGTTATTTTTTTAGAAAGAGGTATATATGAGTTTTCCAAAAGAGTTTTTATGGGGAGGCGCAACAGCTGCCAACCAATATGAAGGTGGATATTTAGAAGGTGGAAAAGGAATTAACACAAGTGATACTTTGACAAATGGATCCCACACAGTGGCTCGTCGTGTTACTTGGAGAAATCCACAGACAAATGAAACAGGAAGTACACCGATGATGTTTACATCCGCAACAGATCGTTTTATTCCAGAAGGAGCGATTCCAGCTGTATTAGAAGATGAATATTATCCAAGTCATACAGCTACAGATTTCTATCATCACTTTAAAGAAGATATTGCACTAATGGGAGAAATGGGATTTAAAACTTTCCGTATGTCTATGAACTGGGCTAGAATCTTCCCAAATGGAGATGATGAACAGCCAAATGAAGAAGGTTTGAAATTCTATGATGAAGTGTTTGATGAATGTAAAAAATATGGCATTGAACCATTGGTTACTTTATCTCACTATGAAACACCAATCGGATTAACAATCAAATATGGTGGATGGAAAGATCGTCGTTGTATTGATTTCTTTGAAAAATATGCAAAGACAGTCATTGAGCGTTATGTTGGTAAAGTAAAATATTATCTAACATTTAATGAAATCAACATTATGTCTATGATGCCATATATGGCTGGTGGACTTGTAGATTTTAGTGAACAAGCCAAAGCGCAAGGTGCACACAACCAGTTTGTCGCAAGTGCTAAAGTTGTGAAGTTCTGTCATGAAAATCATCCAGATATCAAGATTGGACAAATGTTGGCATATGGACCTGTATATACATACACTTGTGATCCAGCAGATCAAATCTTGGCTTTAGAGCGCAGTCAACAAACAATTTGGTATGCCGACGTTCAAACGGGTGGTCATTATCCAGAATTTAAATTAAAAGAATATGAAAGAAAAGGCATTCAATTAGAGGATTGTCCAGAAGACTATGAATTATTAGAAAAATACGCAGCTGATTTCTTAAGCTTTTCATGTTATGGAAGCAGCACTGTGACTACGCATGATGTAGGCAATGATAGTGGTGGAAACTTCGTGATGGGTGTTACCAACCCTTATGTAAAGACAAACGCATGGGGATGGGCAACAGATCCTGCATGTTTACGTTTGGCATGTAATACATTATATTATCGTTACAATAAGCCAATCTGGATTGTTGAAAACGGTATTGGATGGTCTGATGTATTAGAAGAAGATAAAACAGTACATGATGATTATCGTATTGATTACTTGCGTCAAAACATTCAATCTATGGATGATGCAATCAATAAAGATGGTGTTAACCTAATGGGATATACAATGTGGGGATGCATTGACTTAGTTTCTGCAGGAACTGGTGAAATGCGTAAACGCTACGGCTTTGTATATGTAGATCGTGATGATGAAGGTAATGGAAGCTTGAATCGTTATAAGAAAGATAGTTTCTATTGGTATAAGAAAGTTATTGAAACACAAGGTGAAGATTTAGATTAGTAAGAAGGAGGAGGCGGAATAGTTTTTATTTCGTCTTTTCTTGTGAGGTAGAACATGAAAAAAATAATGGTAAGAGCTGATGACTTAGGATTTTCTAAAGCTGTGAATTATGGTATTTATG
>NZ_CAKVMR010000125.1 GCF_934772795.1 uncultured Holdemanella sp. | reverse complement strand
GAATATGTGTATAGGGGCATTCCTAAGAGAATGGAAGTTCTGCAGGATTTATTTGCACAAATGAAACAGATGAAGCTGGTTAAAGAAGATGTGGTTAAAAACGAAATCGTAGTTCGTCCAGCTAAACTAGAAGGCTTAGAAATTAAGGATTATATTAAGGATAAGCCAGTTGATTTAATGAGCTTTAATTACACGAATGTATAAGAAAACGACGAGATTTAGTTCTCGTCGTTTTTATATATTTTATAATTGTTCTTTCCTGTACGTTTTATCTGGTACAAGGCTTGATCGGCATGGCGATACAGTTCCATAAAGCTAGTCCCGTCTTTAGGTGCAAAGGCAATTCCAATGCTGATGGATAATTTGAAATCTTTTAATTCTTCAATCTTTAATTCATTGACTTTTTGAAGTAAAGACTGAATTCTAGATTCAGTAATATTTTCATCTTGAATTAGAATAATAAATTCATCTCCTCCAATTCGTCCGACAATATCACTTTGTCTAAAATGATTCTTAAAGAGTAAACCCAAGTTTTCTAAAACTTTATCGCCTACCGCATGACCATAAGTATCATTAACGGATTTAAAGGCATCTACATCTAGAATCAAAAAACAACAATGCTCTTTATTATTTAGTTTTTGTTCAATTAGTTTCTGCGTTGTCTCTTTATTGAAGACAGAAGTTAATGGATCAATTTCAGACAAATGAATCAAATACTTATTTTCTTTTGAGCTTGAATGAGCTAAATAAGCCATAAGACTCAATACAATGAATCCTATAAATGTTGCCAACAACGTTTCGTAATGCGTAATAAATGTGTAAGATTCTTGAGCAACAAGAACTGGAACAATGTAACATATCATCCAATCATTGATTTTTAGCGGGGAATAAGCTAAATATAACGATTCATTTTTTTTGGCTTGTACTTGGATTAAATCTGATTTTTGATTTTTAAAATCTGTTTTGATTTTCTTTTGATCACAAACATCAAACAAATTATCCACTGTATTTATATTATGCTTCTTTGTATATTCTTTATCTCGAGTGATTAGATTTCCATCTTGATCAACAATAAAACTTTTTCCTTGTCCCTCAAACAAATCATCAAACAACATGTTTCCTAGCTTTGTGACATTGTAAGAACCGCCCACAACACCAATGACTTGTTTATCTCTAAAGATGGGTACGCATAAGATGACACGTGTTTGTTGGTCAACACTGCTTTCTAAAGGATCCGAAAGAGATTGTTTGCCTTGCATGGCTTCTTTAAAATATCGGCGATGAGCTACATTCTTTATAACTTCATTGTCATATAGGGCATTTCCATTTGGATCGATGATTGCCGTACGATTTAAATCTGTGTTTTCCATGAAGGCTTGAATTAAAGATATATTATCTTCTGAAAATAAATCTTGAGATTTAGATAGTTCTTGTGCAAGTACATTTAAATAGGAGTAGTTGATATTTAGAATCGTATTTAAATGTTCACTTTGCCTTACAACATTGGTAATGAGTGTTTCTCTTGAATTTTTTTCAACGGAAGATTGAACAATATTAAAAAAAATCGAAATTCCTATTGTAAGAGTGATGATGAAAGTGATAATTGCGACAATATAGTTCGTAATGAATTTTTTTCTTGAAAAATAACGATCTTTCATACGGGAACTCCTTTTTCTAATTATACCAAGAATTATGTTAAAAGAGTATTAAATTATATTTAACTAACTATTATTTGTGAAATCAATCACATTTTA
>NZ_CAKVMR010000124.1 GCF_934772795.1 uncultured Holdemanella sp. | reverse complement strand
GGATTAAGAAGAAAAATACAATCTGTTTAACAACAATGTGTTGAACTGATTACGCTACATATTATATGAGGAGATTTTAAATGTTAAAAAAATACCTGATTGTGTTTTTTGTATCTATGGTACCCCTGATTGAACTTCGTGGAGCCATTCCTATCGCCGCTGGAATGGGATTGCCATTTGTACAATATTATATAATTGCGATTATCGGAAATATGATTCCTGTTCCATTTATCTATTTCTTTGCCAGAAAGATTCTTGTTTGGGGAGCCGATAAACCCGTTATTGGAAACTTCTTTACGTGGTGTCTAGAGAAAGGTGAAAAAGGCGGTAAAAAATTACAAGCCACTGCAGGAAAAGGATTATTTGTAGCCCTACTATTATTTGTAGGTATTCCATTACCAGGAACAGGCGCTTGGACTGGAACACTTGCCGCTAGTATCTTAGACATGGATTTCAAATCGAGTGTACTAGCCGTTATGTTAGGCGTCATTCTTGCAGGTATTATTATGGCTTTGGCAAGTATGGGCTTATTTGGAGCACTTGGAGCACTATTTTAAATAGTGCTTTTTTCTTTTCACTAAGAAAAAAGACTTGATCAGAATCAAGCCTATTTAAACATATTGTGTCTGAAAAAATAAACAGTCGCAATTACACAAGCTAAAACAGCTACAAAGCTTGGGAACCATACAAATGGGAATGGCAACTGTACGTTCATTCCATAGAATCCAAAAATAATATTTGGGATAGCCATAACGATTGTGATCACAGTCAATTTATTCATGACAATATTCATATTATTCGAAATAATACTCGCAAATGTATCCATGGTACCTGCCATCGTGTTTGAATAAATATTACACATCTCAATGGCCTGATGAATTTCAATCATTACATCTTCCAACAAATCTTCATCTTCTTCATATAATTGAATCTGTTTTCCACGCATGATTTTACTTAATGTAACTTCATCTGATTTTAAGGATGTTGAAAAGTAAACCAACGACTTTTCTAAACCTAACATTTCAATCAATTCATCATTTTCTACAGACTGATGCAATCGCGTTTCTGTTCGACTTGATAAGCGGTCGATTTGACGTAGACAAATCAAAAAACGTTGTGAAATACGCAATGCCAAAAGTAAGAAGAATCTTGTTTTTAAACGTGTATCCATACCTTTGATTCTTCCTTGTGACATTTCTAAAATACTCCAGTTTTCATACAAACTGATTGTCACAACATATCCTTTTAAAATCACAATACCAATTGGCAATGTAGAATAGGTTGAATCAATTGAATCATCATCTTCATTTTCAGCACTTGGATAGTCAAAAATAATCAACAACTGTCTAAAGTCATCATCATAATCCATATGCGAACTTTCTTCTTCATCCAGTGAAGATTTGACAAATTCAGGTAAAACACCAATTTGTTCAATCAAATAATTTCTTTCTTCTTCCGTAGGTGCAACCGCATTGATCCAGCAACCTGGTTCTGGTTCTGCAATTTTGCGTGTTCCATCCTCAAATGTTTTATAAAACTCTAACACAATTTGTCCTCCTTATATTTTAAACGAAGACAAATTTCATGCCTCCGAACATATTTGTTTTTTCATAATTATAATAACTCGGGTCTGGAGACATGTTTTCACCTACTTTCATACAATAAATATTGTATCATATCTATGTCAATTTCCCGTAAATTTTCTAGTGATTACGCATGAAATAATCTTCGAATTTTCGTGATTTAAGATTATTTATTTTTTTCTGTACTTTAATAGTGTA
>NZ_CAKVMR010000123.1 GCF_934772795.1 uncultured Holdemanella sp. | reverse complement strand
GGTAAAGGCGTTTGAACTGGCGCCGGAAGGAATTATAACCGAAATCTACCCTATGCAGGGAAATTCAGAGGCTCTTGGGCTGGATGTACTGGGGGAACATGAACGGAAAAAAGATGCAATTCTGGCTAAGGAAACCGGGGAGTATACACTTGGCGGCCCCTATCAGTTAAAGCAGGGTGGAACCGGAGCATTACTTTTTAAACCGGTTTATCGAACCGATGATTCCAGAGGAAGTAGTTTCTGGGGATTTGTTCTCCAGGTAATCGACTGGGATCGTTTCATGAGTGATATAAATCTGAAATCCTTAAGTGAGGCGGATTTCTGTTATAAGATCTGGTCATATGACAGAAGCAGTGAAGATAAGGTTATTCTTGCCCGAAGTCAGGAGGATATGCCGGAAGACAGCCTGACGATAGAATGTGAAATCCCGAATAATACATGGTATTTTGATATTGTGCCTTCGAATGGGTGGATCCCGGTTTCATACTGGCTTCTCGCCATTGCCGCTTCTTGTATATTTTCATTATTGGTCGCTACAATTTATTATCAGATCTCCAGCAAAAAACACAAAGAAAAACAATATGCTTCTGATCTTAAGAAAGTAGCGGAACTGGAAAAAAGTGCCAATGAAGCAAAAACGCGATTTTTGTTTAATATGAGCCATGATATCCGGACGCCAATGAATGCGATCATAGGTTTTTCCGGATTACTGGAAAAGAATCTTCAGAACGAGGAAAAGGCAAAGGAATATCTGGGAAAAATCTGTTCTTCTGGAAATCTGCTGATGACGATCATTAACCAGATCCTGGAGATAGCCCGTATTGAAAGCGGTACTACAGCGCTGCAGCTGAAAGCTGAGGATATAAACACAGTATTTCATACAGTAAACACAGTATTTGAGGAAGATATAAGGAAGAAGAACCTGCAGTATTCGACAGATTTGGATGTATATCACACGTTTATCTTTTGTGACAGAGTGAAACTTCAGGAGATAATGCTGAATATTATCAGCAATGCAATAAAGTATACATCCGATGGGCATGCAGTTCATGTAAAGATATATGAGAAAGATTCAGAGGATCCCCGGAAAGTCCGGTTTATTTTTACCTGTGAAGATACAGGCATTGGCATGAGTGAGGAATATCTTCCACATATCTTTGAAGAATTTTCCAGAGAGCATACAACCACAGAGAACAAGGTCGCGGGTACAGGACTGGGTCTTCCTATTGTAAAATCCATGATTGAGCTGATGGGAGGAAGTATCCAGGTAGAAAGCACGCAAGGTGTCGGGACAAAATTCACGGTAGATATTTCTTTTGATATGGCATCAGAAGCGGATGTATATAGGGATCAGATATCTGAACAGCCAGATGTATTAGAAAAGCTGGAAGGAAAACGTATTCTTCTTGCAGAGGATAATGATCTGAATGCAGAGATAGCGATAGAACTACTTGCGGAAGAAAAGATCGTTGTAGATCGTGCGAAGGATGGAGCAGAGTGTCTGGATAAGCTGGAGAAAGCAGTTCCCGGATATTATGATATGATTCTTATGGACATTCAGATGCCGGTGATGGATGGATATGACGCTACAGCCAGGATACGCAGAATGAAAGATGATGAGAAAGCCTCCATCCCCATTATTGCAATGACAGCAAACGCCTTCGCAGAGGACAAGCAGAAGGTAATATCAATGGGAATGAATGATCATGTGGCAAAACCAATTGATATGAATGTACTTTTACCGGTGATAGCAAAGTATATGCGGATATGAAGGGGTCTGCCCCCCAAAAATGTGCAGCAGAGAAAAGCAGG
>NZ_CAKVMR010000122.1 GCF_934772795.1 uncultured Holdemanella sp. | reverse complement strand
TTCAAAGATCATGTGCACCTCAGCAGTGCTCATCTATATTACCAAATCATTCCTCTTTCGTCAAATGTTTTTTTAAACTTTTTTCATCTTTTTTATAAATAATCAAAATAATCTTCATATATACACATTTTTAATCATTTTTTTAATTATTATTTCTATTAAACAATAAAGTTGTACTATAATTCAATTAATTAATAGGAGGATATTTATGAAAAAATTAGGTTTTGGATGCATGAGGCTACCACTAACAAATCCAGAAGATCCAACTTCTGTAGATTTGGAACAATTCTGTACAATGGTTGATACTTTTATTGATAATGGATTTACCTATTTTGATACAGCTTATCCTTATCATCAAAAACAAAGTGAGTTATTTGTAAAAAAAGCTTTAGTAGAAAGATATCCACGAAATTCATTTACTTTAGCAGATAAATTACCAGTTCCATTTATGAAAGTAAAAGAAGATGCTCAAAGAATCTTTGATGAACAATTAGAAAAGTGTGGTGTTGACTATTTTGATTATTATCTTCTACATTCTTTAAATCGAAATCATTACGAAACCGCAAAAAAATTTGGATGTTTTGATTTTGTTAAAAAAATGAAGGCAGAAGGAAAAATCAAAGAAATTGGTTTCTCTTTCCATGACACAGCTGATATTTTAGATCAAATACTAACGGAGCATCCTGAAATGGATTTTGTACAACTTCAAATCAACTACCTAGATTGGAATAGTGAAAGTGTGCAATCTAAATTATGTTATGAAACAGCTGTTAAACATGGAAAACAAGTAGTTATTATGGAACCAGTTAAAGGTGGAAGTCTTGTACGTGTTCCAGAAGATATTAAGACTAAATTATTAAACTTGGATAGTTCATTGTCCGTTGCTTCATGGGCTATTCGTTTTGCGGCAAGTCTAGAAAATGTTCGTGTCGTACTTAGTGGTATGTCTAATCTTGAACAATTAGACGATAATATTTCATATATGAAAGAATTTAAGCCATTAACACAAGAAGAAAATAAATACTTGATTCATTTAGGTGATCAAATTCGAACATCCATTGCTATTCCATGTACTGCATGTAACTATTGTACTCCTGGATGTCCAAAGCACATCTGTATACCAGAATACTTTAGTCTGTACAATAAAAGAAAACAGAATTTATCTAAGGGTAAATCAAAAGAATACGATGATTTAAAAAATGAGCATGGAAAGCCATTAGATTGTATTGAATGTGGACAATGTGAACGAGTATGCCCTCAAAAGCTTCCAATTATTAGTAATCTTAAGAAAGTGGCTGAAGAATTTGAATAAATTTATTGCACGCAGAGACAATGAAATTATTTATTGTTCCAATGAAATCGGAGTAAAGCCAATTCTATCAAAGCTTAATGAAAATATTGATTTTTATAAAGATGCAGATATAGAAGATACAGTTGTAGGTAAAGCAGCTGCAAGTTTATATGTACTCGCAAAAATCAAATTTATTTATGCTCATACATTAAGTGAAGCAGCTAAAAGTTATTTAGAAAAGAATAATGTTTCTTTCAAATACGATAAACTTGTTAAGGAAATACGAAATAGGTCAAACACAGACATGTGTCCATTAGAAAAATCTGTAATACATATTGATGATCCAGTTATCGCAAAAACCGCATTAGAAAATACAATACAAAAATTAATGAATCAGAAAAAAAGCCAAGTCTAAGTAAATAAAGACTTGGCTTTTGAATATATAAGTATAAAAAAAGGACCCGGCAGCTAGCTATCTTCGCAGGGGCAAGCCCAACTATTGTCGCCGTGAAAGTGCTTAA
>NZ_CAKVMR010000121.1 GCF_934772795.1 uncultured Holdemanella sp. | reverse complement strand
CCTTTCTTTTTAGAAAATTCAGCTTCTCCATAAGCTTTGCGTGCACCCACATATTCTTTATCATGAAATAAAGCATTCAATCGATTTGTAGCATATCGAACCAACTGATTATGCATCTGATTTGCATAGAAAAAAGACTTCGACAAAAACCGTTTCTCAGATTCACTTAGTTCCAACTGAAAGCGTACTGTATACATATCGAAATCTCCCTTTTTTACGATGCATTCTACGTATATATTATAACATGATTCGTGTATAGAAACTGCTAAAAAACTGTTACATACGTCATTCATCTCATGACTAAAGTCACGAGCGTTCTGACTTTAACAATAAATTACAATATTCATGTCTTTTCACAAATTCATCAAATTCTTCTTGTTTTAAAGTATTAAAAAATAAATACGACATATCTATATTCCATCCTTACTTGGATACTATAGATAGTCGTACTTAAATCTTCCTTAAATTATTTGTGTTTTGCGTTTTTTTCCTTAATCTTCTTATAAAATTTAAATGCCACATTATACAATAATGAATTAACTGGAATATCAAATTCACCAATGTATTCATTGATTCTTGGGTGATATATTTCTTTAAAATCTACAAGACCTCCTTTAAGAGTTCCTTCAATTCCCCCCATATTACTTGTTTTACATCCTAGTTCAAAACATTTTTCCATTGTTTTATACCAAGTTAAATATGGTCCCATTAATCGTTTGAAATCTTCATTCATACCTGCATATAGAATTTCTGATGTATGCCCATATTTTACGGTAAGTGTTCCACATACACAGACTGTTTCACCATATGTTTTCACATCTTCTTCATATTTAGTGATTTTCTTCTCTAATGAGTCTTTTAATTCTTCCAATGTGAAACGTTTTTTCTTTGCGTTTTCCGGACAATTATCTAAATCTAATAAACATTTTTCATATCTTGTTTTTGTCTCTTTTAACATATCATCGATATGGAAATAGGCTAAAGTGATAAAGGCATCATCTGCATATGTATCTAGAAGTAATTCGTAATATTCTTTTGTTCGTAAAGAAATTCCTTTTCTTTCCTCTGTACATTTCATGACTTTATCAAAGTCATCCAATAATTCTTTGTGTCCGAATTGAATATCTAAATTTTGTTTCAGAGCAACTTTAATGTTCTTTTTCCCTTTTTTAGATAAACTGTCCATGCCAAAATCATCTGCATACTCTACCATATTGTATCTTGGCTGAATGGTTGTATCAAAATCTTTATTAAATCCATAATGAATAGCTTTACATGATTTAATATTTTCAAACTCTTCCTTATAATTAAATTCTTGTCTTTCTTCATCTAAGTGGAAGCTTGAAACTAAAATGCTTGGATCAAATTTAATAAATAAACAATGTTCTTTTTTGGCAATTTTCTTTAATTCTGTAAAGTAGAAATTTAATAACTCTTTATTTTTATAATCTAAAATCGGCCCTCTAGGCAAATAAAACATAGAAAAAGAAAGTGGCAATGGACGAATCAATACTAATCCAGCTGCTACTAATGTATCCTTTTCATAAACCCCAGTATAAATGGGTTTCCAATTATTTTTTATATTTGCCCATTTGTAGCTTTGAAGCAAACTACAACTAGGATGATTTTCTACAAAGTGATCGTATTCTTTTTGATTTATATTCGATTTAAAAATATACATATATTTTCATTCCCCTTTATATTCCTGTAAATCATTATATCATTTTATTAATTTTACACCAATCTTATCCACATATTATTAGTGATTACGCATGAAATAATCTTCGAATTTTCGTGATTTAAGATTATTTATTTTTTTCTGTACTTTAATAGTGTA
>NZ_CAKVMR010000120.1 GCF_934772795.1 uncultured Holdemanella sp. | reverse complement strand
GAACTTCCTAAATGGAACTATCTCATCAAATGCTCTTGATCGCAGTTTTTCTGCGGAAGTTATTTTTTGAACATTACATAAATGCTTATTTTTACAGAAATTTACCCATACAATATACATTTTTATTTAAATCTATTCGTTTCTAAATGATTATAAGTATCTTTGTAAAAAAGTAGTTATCACTGAATGTCACAATATAAATTTTGTATAGTATGGAACAGAATATATCCGATGAATTACAAGAAGCCTTTGAAACAGGACGTTGGAAAGTTCGGAAGTTTGCATTGCCCAATGCAACTAAATACATTTGGGACATAGACAATATTACATGGGCTGAGACAGGATTAATCGATGCCTTTGGAGCTAATAGGTTCTTTGATGAAGCGTCTCAAATGATAGCCAATTCTATATACCTTTTTCAAGAAGGTTTTTTTGATGCAGCATTTTACTCATTGCGCCAATCAATCGAGATTTCAATAGGAACACTGTATTTAACAGCCAATCCGGAGAAGTTAGAAAAGTGGAAGGCTTTAGAACCTGGTTTTGAATCTGGTAAGATGGTCTGTTTCCTAAAAAACAATGAGCCGGTATTTAAAGATATAAGAACTAAATTGCCAACATTCTTTAAAAACTTACGCACAATCCAAAAGAAGACAAATAAGTATGTACATAAACAAGGATTTTCTTCATTTTACACTACACAAAGTTATTCTTGGTCAGATCATCGTGAAAATAAAATATATTCAAAAATAATTTCAGACTTCGAAGAAACTGTTAAAGCTGCAATAGGTGCTGTTGCTATGTATCGTTTGGCTATCGATCCATTACCCATTATATTAATGGATGAAGAGTTGATGATGCGTTCTGCTGACTTTATAACACAACCATATTCTGAAGAGTTTGTTGCTGAATACATCGGCTATAAGGAAATTGAATTATACAAACAAACGAATTTATATCAAGACTACAAAGAGAGTATTTTGGCTCACGAAAAACAAAATGAGTCAGTTTATGATATCATTCATTATCAAATCATTGATAGAAATAAATTCAAGGATATAACACAGCAAATACATTTGCTCTCATACACAGATAGATTAGCTGTAGTTATCATAATGGTCTCTACAAAAATTCCACAGGTCTATATAGAAGGTTGCTTTAATTATACTTCAGATGTAAAAGCCAAACATTCGGATATAGTTATTGGCGAGTCATACTATAATGATTTCTTTTGCAACAGCGAAAGCACTAATTATAACATCCCATTCAAACATGATTCGTTTATTTCAAGAATCAAGATAAAAGAAAACCATTCCTATATTGAATCTAACGAACCTTTAAATAATACGGAAATAAAAGCATTAAAATATATTGAAAAAACTTTTAATGAAGAATATATTAAACAAGAAAATGAATTTAAGGAATGGTTGAAAGAAAATAATATTGAATTTAATGGATGAATTATTTATCTGCCATTTTCTACTCGTTTCTCACTGATTATAACTATCTTTGCCGCATCAGAGCCACCGCAAAATAGCACAAAGAAGAAGCGTGGTACGACAGGATATGTGCAACAGCTGATTATCAAGGAATTGAACATTCCGAGGATGTTTGGCTAAATGTTGAAATTTCGTCCGTACCGATTAAAGTGCAATGCGCTTGATTATCAAGGATGTGAAGATAGTGCGTGGGAAAGTAACCTTTCAGGTGGCGAAACGAAATATCGGTAATGTCTTCCGAAAACCAGGTATAAGCTCTTTAGAAGAATGTGCATATCTTTGCGCCAGTTTTTAATATGAACAGATTTTTCACATTTATAGCAACAGCCCTCATTTTTTGTGCAGGAAATCAGACAAATGTTAAAGCAGAAACTATGGATAAAGA
>NZ_CAKVMR010000119.1 GCF_934772795.1 uncultured Holdemanella sp. | reverse complement strand
ATGTATGCCATCCTATATAGTAAATGATAACTGTCCCTGTGCAGAACAGCAGAAGAACCGACAATATCAGATAAATGTCTCCTCTTCTCTCCTTATAGCTTATGATTCCAAGCGATATAAGCAGTGGACGGATATTTATAAAAAGATGAATAAAAAGTGCCGCAACCAGTAACAGCTGCGTAATGAGTTTTACTGTTGTAAACGGAAACAAAATATAGATCCCGTCCTGTACTCCGCCAAATAATCCTATATGGAAAAACATCAGAATAAGTATTGCAAGTCCGCTGGCTCTCCTTGCCCAGAATACTGCATTTTGTTTTAAGTAGCTGTTACCTGCATTTTTAGAAATTTTCAAAGTATTTATGGTAAGTATGACTCCAATCACAGTATGTGCTGCAAGAACAGCCACTCCAACCCATGCAAGTATTTTCCCGGCACTGCTTCCAATTCCAAGAAGCATAAAACTTCCCATAAGACCATGCAGCATAAAAATCACGAGCAGTAATACGGAAAGTATTGTATTTATTTTTCTCATTCTTCCGCTCACCTCATTTCTGCACTGTCCAGTATGATATAGTCAGCATTTTCAAGAGCGTCTGTGCTGACCAGATCACTTTCAGAAAGGAATGCTTCATATTTCCCACTGACTGCCCTTGAACGCAGCATTGTACCGCTGTATTGTTTTATCTGCACATCAGCACCTGCATCATTAAGCCTTTCGCATAAGGAATCGGCATATCTTATAAGCGCATAATCTGTTTCCGAAACATAAATATCAAATGATAATTCTGTATCTGTACGAATGCTATCCGTCTTTCCTGTTACAAATGCTTTTAATTGCTCTCTTATATCCTCATCTGACAGTTTATCAAGCAACGGATTCATACAGAAAATATAACTGCCCTCAAGCTGTGCCGAGCTTTGGGCTGCTTTCTTTGCCTTTGGTGTTGCACCTGTAACAGCATCTATAATGGATGGAGGGGAGTGCAGTAATGCACCAAACCCTGCAATCAAAGCAATTACCACCACCAGTAAAATAAGTCTACGCTTCACTGCACTTTTCTCCTTTATTTTTTCAAAATCCTCATGGCATTCAATACTGCTATAATCGTAACACCAACATCACCAAATACAGCTTCCCACATGCCTGCTATGCCTAATGCACCCAGTATAAGGAACACACTCTTGATTCCGAGTGCAATGATAATATTCTGCATAACAATTCTTTTCGTTGCTTTTGCAACATCAATCGCATCCACAAGCTTTGATGGTTCATCTGTCATCAGAACAACATCTGCAGCTTCAATCGCAGCATCTGAACCAAGTCCACCCATCGCAATTCCTACATCGGCTCTTGCAAGAACAGGTGCATCATTGATACCATCTCCTACAAATGCAAGTTTGCTTCCTTTTGTCTTATGCTGATCCAGGTACTCCAGTTTTTCAACTTTCTGATCTGGAAGTAACTGTGCATAATATTCATCCAGTCCGAGCTGCTCTGCCACAGCCTTTCCAATCTTTTCATCATCACCGGTAAGCATAACTGTTTTCTCAACACCGATTTTCTTCAGACTGGCAATCGCATTCTGACTGTCATCTTTCACTTCATCGGCTATTACGATACATCCGGCATATCTGCCATCAACAGCAATATAAACCTTTGTTCCGGCTGACTGGCAGGCTGCATAAGATACTTTCTCAGAATCCATAAGTTTGCTGTTTCCTGCAAGTACTCTTTTACCACCAATCAATACACGAATTCCATGTCCTGATATTTCTTCATAACCGGAAAGAACAGACTGATCAATTGTTTTGCCGAAAGCCTCCTGTATGGATTTTGCTATCGGATGGTTTGAATAGCTTTCTGCCTGTGCAGCATATTCAAGAACCTGCTCTTTTGTAAAGCCGAATTCTACTGTGATATCAACAACCTTAAACACACCTTTTGTCAGGGTTCCAGTTTTATCAAACACGACGACGCTTACCTTATTCAGTGCTTCCAGAT
>NZ_CAKVMR010000118.1 GCF_934772795.1 uncultured Holdemanella sp. | reverse complement strand
TTAATAAGGCAATAGTTTTTGGTTACATATATCAACTTCAACAAATAGAAGAAAATGAAAAGATGATTGTAGATGAATTAAGAAAAATAAATTCAAGTGTTCCTGTAGTAAAAACAAATGACTTTGGACATATGCATGCTAATAGTATTATTCCTATTGGTGCAGAAGTAATAATAAATGCAAATAATCAGAGTATTGTTGTTGGTGAGTATTTAAAATAAAAGTTATTGAATACTAAATAAATTTTTATGATAATATATTATGACGAGGATAAGATGTATAAGGTTTTAATTTCGAATCCAATTCGCCAAAAAGTATGTGGAAAACAGAGATATATGAATTTAAATTAAGAATGAAAGGATAAAATAATGAAACAAAAATTTTGCTATCATGGAATTGGAGAAAACTTACTTAGATATGAAAGTATTATGAATAATGGAATTGTATCAGAAAGTGAAGGTACAAAGATTGAAGGATTTTCTGTTAATAGTTCTGGACACTATAATGGTAAAGATAATATATCAGTTGCTATTCCACATGATGATAATTATGGAGCTTTGAGGGTGTACATATTAGATGGAGGCATATCTTTTTATATTAAAGATGTAGATTATATTTTAGCTGGTAATACAGCACATGATTCTGGATTTGTGGATGAAGGATTTGTTTATAAAAGTATAAAAAAAGATAATATAGCTGGAATTATTATTAATTCAAGAACACAATCAAAATCAATTAGAAATTGTTCTGTTATAGGAAATCCAGCATTAGGAAGTATTATACCAATTACAGAATCTATGATAGCTTTATTAAAGAGTAATGGAATTGAAACAAGTAGTGCAATTAAAGATTTAGAAGTTCAACTAAACAGAGTTATGGATGACAAAGAAGTGAATTTTTTAGAAAAGGATAAAAAAGTAGAAAAAATTAGATATAAAATAGACCAATTACTAGGTGAAGCAGTGCAACAATTTTATAATAAAAAATTAGAAAAAAGTGATGCTACTTTAATGGATGTAATACAGCATTATAATACTAATGAATTACCAATATTAAATGAGAATGATGTAAGAATCCAATGTAAAGGAATCCAAATAGAACAGCCAATAAGTAGAAAAAGTTTTGAAAGAAGGATGGCAAGACCATCACAAAGAAATATAGATGATATAGAAGCTACATTAATGAGGTTAAAAAAATCCACTAGATTAATTTCAAAAGACTGGAGGGATACTAATGATTAAAATAGAAAATTATGCTAAGGCATATACTGAAATTTTAAAAATTATAGAGTATTTACCAGATAGTGAATATCAGAAAATACCACAGAAACTGATTGACAAATTTCAGGAAAAAAGTGATAAAGAATATGTATTTGAAATACAATCAAAAGACGATTTTGAAAATAAAAAATTATTAAAAGAAACAGAATATATTATGTATGCATTGTATAGAAATTATTTATCAGATGAAGAAGAAAGAGGACAATTAATGCGATTAGAAAAACAAGCACATAATGATTCTGAAGAAAATAAAAGAATTAAATATAATCCAGATGATATCTTTGAAAATAAAGATAAAAAAGTAACAGATTCTAGTGAAAAGATTTCAAATGAAGTAGCAATGACACAATATAATAAATCAATATTTAAGAAAATTTGGAATAAAATTTTAAGTATATTTAAAGATGAATAGATTTATATAGATTGATTTTAATATCAATCGCTAATGAAAACTTTGTGTAAAATTTTTTGGCTTTTTGTTTGTGCCGTTGATGTAGTTATCTACAACTTTTTCGGCTTTCGTGACGATTGATACAAATATCAATCAATTTATATATAGATTACCAAATTATTTTATAGAAATCAAGTATTTTTTTTAAAAACTTTTGCAAAAATTTGTTCTTTTGTGTTGCTTTACTATAAATATTATGCTATACTATGAAACATAGGAAATGATAATAAACAGATGTGGTTTTGCCACCAATTATACGAATTATCGTAGGAGAGGTGGTGATGTTTATGGTTAAAGTAATACTATTTTTTATAATATCTTTAACATTAAACGTTGCCTTGATAGCAGTTCTGTATAAGAACTGGGTTGATAAGCAACTACATAAATAAAAAAAGCTCACATCTGTAACTTTGGCGAGTT
>NZ_CAKVMR010000117.1 GCF_934772795.1 uncultured Holdemanella sp. | reverse complement strand
AGCTGCCAGAGAGACGGAAGATATTCAAATTACTTTCAATCAGGTTGTAAAAGATCTTAAACTAGGTCAGAAAAGATAGTCCATGGGCGAAACGCCCACGAAAATAGAGAAGGTGTTCTTGTGGATAGAATAAATACAAGTTCAAAAAAATATGTAGTATTTGATGTGGAAACTAATGGATTAAGATCAAAATATGATGATTTATTATCTATTTCTTTCTATAAACCTGACGATGGAAAAACTTATAATAAATTTCTTCCATTAGAATTTAGTAAGAAAGTTTACACAACATCTATAAATGGAATCACAAAACGTACTTTAAAAGGAGCCAAGCATCTAACTCAACGAGAATTTGATTGTATTATAGAAGAATTTGAACTAGAAAAAAGAACCATATTGATTTACGCAGGGAGAGATTTTGATAAATATTTTCTTTCTGAATATTTAAAAAGGCACGGAATATATGGTTTTGAAAAGCTAAAATTTTATAACTTCAAAAAAGAAATAATTTCTTCAAGATTTTCTCGTGGAAATTTAAGCAAAGACAATTTATGTAGATTGTTTGGAATAAAGAATGTTCAACAAATTCATAGTGGTGTAAATGATTGCAAATTGGAATGGAGACTCTTTAAAAAATTGGGTGGATATTATTATATAGTGACAGATGGCAACTATATTGAAGATGATAATTTATTCAGATTAAATGATAAATACATTATTCCTGTTAGTTTATTATATTCTCATCCAAGAATAAGTGCATTATTGAAAAACAGACCATATTTAGAATGTTATAGTACTTTAATTAATAGTTTTGAAATAGACGGAAGAAAGATAAAGAGATTTTCGACTAATATAACAGGTATGACTATAGAACATTTAATTAATGCAATGTTAGATGTTGAAGAGGTAGATTCATTACCTTTTCTGATAAAGAATAAAAGTCAATTAGAATATATTGGGAAAGTTCGGAGCGGCTATATTAGCATCCCTATGGAATTTAATACTGATGGTACTGTTACTGTAATTAATGATGAAGATAAGAAGTTTGAAAAAAAAATAAATTCAACAATAAGAAATTTAAAGAAACAGCTTTCAAATTTGGTTTCATATATAAAAGAAACCATCTTTGATGACGAGAAAATACTTTCTCAAGAACTTGTTATTAACAAAGAAAACAATATACTTGCTTTGTGTGATCTTTCTTCCAAAAAGTCAATATTGGAAATAAAAACAAATTCAGTTTCGCCAGAAAGTTATAAAGAACAATTGTTTTATGAAGCAAAAGGACGAACTCCTTATTACTTAAACATCGAATGGTGTGGAAATACTATTATATTTAACATTTATAAAGTACTTATTAAAAAAAGACAATTGAGTTCTACAAATTGGGTAAATGGAAAACTTGCAGAAAAACAAGTATTACAAACTGATGATCTCCAACAGTATCTAAAACCTGCAGATATAATTGTTAAGAAATATAAGAACAAAAGCACACCTATAATACTAAGATGTAACAAATGTGGATGGGAATGGGAAATGAAATACAATAAAGTAATAGCAAAATTACCTGTTTGTCCTAACTGTGAAAATTATTTAGCACTCAAGAAAGAATTATAACCTGTGTGATTCCACAATTTAGTCCATGGGCGGAACGCCCACGAAAGAAATAAGGTGATTTTGCGGATAGAATAAATACAAGTTAAAAATGATATGTAGTATCTGATATAATCAATGTGAATACATTGATTTGTTGTTTTAACATGAAATAATAATGAATATAATAAAGTAGCGGATTTGCTACCCAGATAGGAAGGAGAATGGAAATGAAATATAATCCCAAAAATTATGATATTTATCTAAGAGATGATATGCAAAAAGTAGAAGATGCGTATGAAGAATACAAAGCAGATGAAAATAATGAGAGAAAGTATTTTGAATTAAAACAAGCTATATATAATCTTTCATTATCTATTAAATCTCAAACAGTAAGCGGTTGGATTTCACCGTCAGATGCTGAAGAAATGAAAGAATATTTTTGGGGGTTATTGTTATGATTGAACAAGAAGAATATAAAATGATTGATAAAACAATTAAACTAGATATAACTAGCTTACCTAAGTTATTACAAAATACAATAAATGAAATGGAAGAATATGAAAAAAAAGGTGAATGGATAATGTATGATGGTCT
>NZ_CAKVMR010000116.1 GCF_934772795.1 uncultured Holdemanella sp. | reverse complement strand
TTTAACAACCAGCCGATCTTCTCAACAATTGTAGACTATTCTTCCCATATTCCGGAATTCACAAAGACTCCGTACCACTATGAGGCAAGAGAGTGCATCAACACAGCTGTTGTTAATATCGTAAACGGAGCAGACAAGGAATCTGCACTTCAGGAAGCACAGGATACACTTGCATTCAAGATGACAGAGTAATCTGAAAACTTATCCTGAAATGAATAAGTAAATACAGAGCAGGGGACTGCATGCAGTCCCCTGTCTTATGTAAAGGCTTAAGAGGTTTGAAAGGAGGAGTTCCTGTGAATTCCAAAAAAAGTGGCATGTCTCTGGTAGCGAAACAGAGAGCGGCAGGCTGGATCTTTCTGGCACCTGCAACCATCATGATCGCTGTCATGAGTTTTTATCCGATGATCCGTGCATTTATCATTTCTTTACAGACAGGTGCCGGAGCAAACATGCGGTTTGCGGACCCGATCTTCAGTAACTACAAACGTATCATGATGGATAAAGTATTTCAGCAGTCCATCGTCAACACATTTTTATATCTTATCATTCAGGTACCGATCATGCTGATCCTTGCGATCCTGCTTGCACAGCTTCTGAATAACAAAGATCTGAAATTCAAAGGATTTTTCCGTACATGTGTATTCCTTCCATGTGCGACATCTCTGGTATCTTATTCTCTGATCTTCCGTTCCATGTTTGCAACAGACGGTCTGATCAACAGTATCCTGATCAAACTTGGAATTTTATCTACCGGCTATAACTTCCTGGGAAATTCCGCCAGTGCCAAGGTTGTTATCATCCTGGCCCTGATCTGGAGATGGACAGGATACAACATGGTATTCTATCTTGCCGGCCTTCAGAATATTGAATATTCTGTATATGAGGCAGCAAAGATTGATGGCGCCAACGGCTGGAAGACTTTCTGGAAGATTACTGTTCCGCTTCTGAAACCGACAATTATCATGACATTTATCATGTCTATCAATGGTACACTGCAGCTGTTTGATGAGTCTGTCAACCTGACAAAAGGTGGTCCGGCGAACACAACAATCACAATGTCCCATTATGTTTACAATACATGTTTTATTAACGTACCAAACTTTGGATATGCAGCAGCAATGTCATTTATCATATTCATTATGGTAGCTGTACTTGCATTTATTAATTTGAAAGTAGGTGATACACGTGACTAAGAAAAACAAATCAGCAATTCAGAGAAGATTGATTCCTACCTATATTTTTCTGATCATCGTGTCATTTATTTCGGTATTCCCGTTATACTGGATGATCTCAGCCGCAACAAATACATCAACAGATGTATCCCGTGGACGAATTATCCCGGGAAGTCATTTCATGGAAAACTTCCATAATCTGACAGCTCAGCAGCCATTGTGGAGAGCACTTGGAAACTCTTTCTTCTATGCGATCCTTACTACAGTGATCTGTCTTCTGGTTTGCTCTATCGCAGGTTACGGATTTGAAGTTTACCATGATAAGTGGAAAGACAGAGTATTTTCAATCCTGCTTCTGGCTATGATGGTTCCGCAGGTTGCAACTATGGTTCCGTTATTCAAAATGTTCTCCAAGGCAGGACTTCTGAATACAGCAGTAGGTTTTATCCTTCCGATTATTTCCACGCCGTTTATGATCATGATGTTCCGTCAGAATGCCAGATCATTCCCGGTTGATATTATTGAAGCTGCACGTATTGACGGACTCAGCGAAGTAAGGATTTTCTTCCAGATGTTCATTCCTACAATGAAATCTACGTATGCGGCAGCTGCTGTTATTACCTTTATGAATGCATGGAACTCTTATCTGTGGCCAAAGGTAATCATGACAGACAACAAGGCAATGACCATGCCAATGCTGATCGCCAACCTGATCACAGGTTATGTGACAGATTATGGTATGCTGATGTGCGGTGTATTGTTCTGTTCTATTCCTACAATGATCGTATTCTTTGTATTACAGAAACAGTTTGCAGAAGGTATTACCGGAGCAGTCAAATAAAAAACTGAAAAAGAAAAATATAACTTCGACCGTCTGGAAGACATTATCAATAATCTATACAGAGAGGGCGAAAGAGAACACCCGGCAGATTACGAAAAGTAATTTTGCCGGGTGTTTTTGCCTGTTTAGAAATTTATGGCAAGCCTCTTAATCAATATGCATTACTTCAACTATACAGAATCATATGGTTCCGAAAAGGTAGCATTATTTATGGAATTGTTATAGTGTTACTGTTCACTCTGTTCACAGCAACACGCTTCGCGATGCACAGAATTTATGCGATTAGCATAAATT
>NZ_CAKVMR010000115.1 GCF_934772795.1 uncultured Holdemanella sp. | reverse complement strand
CTCATTTTGAGCAGATTATTAAACACAAGTATTGAAGATATCCTCGTTATTGACGGGGATATTTCTCGTTTTGGAACAAAATACAGAAATTTCTGGAAAAAATTAAACTGCTGGTATAATGACAAACCTGTTATTTTGTGATACAGTGAAGAAAAAGCAGAAAAGAAGAACCAGTTAAAGAGGTTTTGGAAAGGAAAAACAGATGTCAGCAAGAATACGTTTCAGCTATTGCAATTTAGAGCATACCCCAGAAGCAACGTTTGTCGTGAAACAGCGTGGCTTTGTTTTCATATGTTCAATTGAGAAAAGCGAAGGAACGGATTCTGTAGATGCAGATGCAGGAGGAATGATTTAGCCGAGGGCATCAGACAACTGGATACGGAAGAAGAGGAGCCGCTTATCTTATGCTGAACACATAAGACAGGTGGCTTTTTTGATATGATGCATATCAAAATTTGAAGGGAGGAACGAAGATGGATCAGATCGAAATTAAAGGAAAAGTAAATACAGCCATCTGTTACGCAAAGGTCGTGGAAGAGGAAGCCATCGAGCAGATCCGCCGCATGTGCGATTATCCGATGGCGGAAGGCTCGCGGATCCGCATCATGCCGGATGTGCATGCGGGAAAAGGATGTACGATCGGAACAACGATGACCATCCGCGACAAGGCAGTGCCGAACGTCGCCGGCGTGGACATCGGGTGCGGCATGTACACCGTAAATCTTGGGAGAGCCGAACTTGATTTTGCAAAAATCGACGAGGCGGCGCATGTTATCCCGTCCGGCATGAATGTCTGGGAGGGGAGACAGGAACGTTTTGACCTGATGACACTTGCCTGCAGCCGGGAATTAAAAGACACAAAACGCCTGGAGCGGTCGCTTGGAACCTTAGGCGGCGGCAACCATTTTATCGAGATCGATGAAGCCGCCGACGGCACAAAATATCTCGTCATCCATTCCGGCTCGCGGAATCTCGGAAAACAGGTGGCAGAGTATTACCAGAATCTGGCAGTGCGGCTGGACCGCGGTTATGACGAGTACCTGGAAAAACGCGAGGAGCTCATACGCACCTACAAAGAGCAGGGCCGCAGAAAGGAAATTCAGGAGGCGTTAAAACAGCTGCAGTGGAAACCGGGCGAAGCGCAGATGCCGGAGGATCTCTGTTATCTGACTGGAAAATATCTGGAAGCCTATCTGCACGACGTGGAGATCTGCCAGCAGTTTGCACGCCGGAACCGGGAAAAAATAGCGGAAATCCTGCTGGAGCGAACCGGCCTTACCGGCACCGATGCGTTCCACACGATTCATAACTATATCGACACAAACGAGATGATACTCCGAAAAGGCGCAATCGCAGCGCACAAAGGAGAACGAGTGCTGATTCCGATCAATATGCGCGACGGCAGTATTCTCGCCGTCGGAAAAGGCAATCCGGAGTGGAACGATTCCGCCCCGCACGGAGCCGGACGGCTGATGTCGCGCAAAAAAGCGAAGGAAACCCTGGCACTGGAGGAATACCGGAAGAGTATGGAGGGAATCTATACGACTTCCGTCAACGAACATACCCTGGACGAGGCGCCGATGGCGTACAAATCGCTGGATGACATTCTCGATATAGTCCGTGCATCGGTCGATGTCGTGGAGGTGCTGCGTCCCGTTTACAATTTCAAAGCATCAGAATAGAGGCGGAGGAAACCAGTAAAATTCCTCCGCAAGAAGGAGGAAGAAAAAAATGATGGCAATTCCGTCAATTGATATGGAAGCAACAGGAAGAAACATTACAAGACTGCGGCAGCAGGCAGGCCTTACCGTCCGCGACCTGCAGGAAATTTTCGGTTTCACCACCCCGCAGGCAATCTACAAGTGGCAGCACGGCACCGCCATGCCGGCAATCGACAACCTGGTCGTGCTGGCAGCGGTGCTGCATGTGTCGATCGATGAGATCGTGATTGTGGAGACAAGAGAGCTTGTACTTGCAAGTGCATGAAATCCGGTTCGGCTCCGGCGTGTCGGAGCGGAAAGTCTCCCCCGGCTCCGTTGACTTTATATCGGCAAACTGATAAGATACTCATAAATGTTCCAATGAGTATCTTATTTTTATGTTTCAAAAAATAAAAGGGGAGTAAAAATGACAAAAAAGAAAATCATCAGCCTTTGCATCGGCGCTGTCGTTCTTGCCGTGGCTGCGGCCGGTGTGAAGGAAGGCAGCTGGCTGATGAAGCATCGCCGGATGCAGAATGAGTTTACGCATGAGATGAATGCATTCACGACTAAAACAAACGCTGAGCTGATCCAGCCGACGATTGTTGCGGAGGATGATAT
>NZ_CAKVMR010000114.1 GCF_934772795.1 uncultured Holdemanella sp. | reverse complement strand
GTAGAGCCGTATACGAGACCCGTACGTACGGTTCAACGGGAGGGGCGATAATTTTATTTTATCCCTCTACCCTATTTTATTCAATAATTCTTGCCTTTTATTCTTTTCCGGATGATAAAAAGCATATTTTAAACACACATTCAAAGCTTCCTGAATCTGTTTTCCCCTTAGATTTGTAGCTTCTATAATATCTTTTCCATTCAACGCAAGTTGGGATATACTCATACATCGATTTCTATTTTGGATGTAATAGTCATAGAATAATTCTACATCTACAGCTGATTTTTGTCCCAATTCAGAATGGGCCATCGCATCGCAGTAGCGAATTTGAAGTAATTTCAATAAGTGTTCTTCATCCAAATTATATGTAATGCGATATTTATAAATACAATCTAAATCACAAGTAAATTTATCATCATGATGCAAGACATAGAATGGTATCCACTTTCTTTGGTCATTTGTGAGTTTAAAACGTCGACAAAGCTCTTTCGATAATTCACTTCCCACCATGGCATGATGCTTAAAATGATCCTTCCCCTTAGAATCAGTTGTCTTTACTTGTACTTTACCCAAGTCATGAAATAATAGCGCAAAGGCCAATGTCTCATCATAGGGTTTTAAATAGCTCATCGCATCTAGTGTATGATGCAAGACATCGGTATAGTGATAGATTGAGTTTTGACTACAATGTAAAGCCAAATCCAACTCCTTAAATACGGGTTTTAAAAGAAGTGTCATATCCGCCAATACTTGTGGATTTATTTCCATGATTTCTTTTAATTCATGTACAATTCTTTCTATCGATACATATTGAATCAAAGATGCATTTGTATCGATGGATGTTTTAACTGTTTCATCCATAGAAAAGCCTAGTTTTGCGCAAAAACGATAGGCACGAAGCATTCTTAGGGCATCTTCATTAAATCTTCGATCTGGACTTCCAACACAACGTATCACTTTACGTTTTAAATCGACTTGCCCATTGTATGGATCAATCAAACCGCGACTAGGATGATAGGCCATCGCATTCACAGTAAAATCACGTCTTGATAAATCTTCTTCGATTGTAGAAACATATTTCACACTGTCTGGATGACGATGATCCTTATATTCACTCTCTAAACGAAAGGTTGTGATTTCTACGGGTGAATTCGACAAAACCGTTACCGTTCCATGTTTGAGTCCTGTACCAATACTGCGATCAAACAGATTCAATATCACTTCGGGCTTAGCACTTGTACAAATATCATAATCATGAATCGGACGATTTAATAAATAATCTCGTACACAGCCTCCTACTACATAGGCTTCATATCCAATGTCATTTATTTTATGAATGATTTCTAATATATATTCAGGTAATTTCATACTCTAATTATAGAATAAAATCCATGCTTAAAAAAGCGTGGTTTTCTCTGCGGTTATAAGCCTTTACTACCAGCTCGCGTCTCAAGGCGCTGCTTTCACTTCGTACAAGCTATCGCTTTTGACTCTCGCCAGCCCTCAAAGGGCTTTGTTTTTTACTATTTCTTTCTCTTTGCTTTTTCTTGTTTATGTGCCTGTTGCTCTGCTTCTGAGAATGGATTTGCGTACTCCTTTACACTCATTTTATCCATTGCGATATCATGCATTTCCTGCTCACGAATATATTTTGCTACTGTCGCATCATTCAACCCTACCGTACTTACATAATATCCTTCGCTCCAAAAATGTCTGTTCCCGAACTTATATTTCAGATTAGCATGTCTATCAAACATCATCAATGCTGATTTCCCTTTTGATATCCCATAAATGCAGATACAGATAATGATGGAGGTATCATAACTAGCATATGTACATGGTCTCTCATCAGATGTCCTTCTATTATTTCTACATAATTCTCGCAATATCTCACCCAAATCTTTTCGATATTGATTGTATATCACTTTTCGTCTATACTTTGGAGTGAAAATGGTGTGGTACTTACACATCCATTTTGTATGTGCTAAAGAGTTTGCTTTATTAGCCATTATAATCACCATTCTTTCTTATTTTGATAGCTTGAACACCTTCATTATAGAAAGAATGGTGATTATTTTGTATAACATTTTTTTGACACCACCCGCATAGCAGGTGGTTTTGTTGTTTCGTACTTCGTACTCAACTGGCTAAAGCCAAAAACGTAAAAGAAAAGCACTACCAAAGTGGTAATGCTCTGTACTGATTTTTAGGCACCTAATTATTTTCAGTTAAGTAACACTGTAGATTTAACTCATACAATAAAGTCATCCAGACATTGTCTGGACATCACCCATTATGCTTTTGAAAACAAATCGTTATTCTTCTCTAAGCCATCTACAAAGATCAATAACTTGAATACCTTGATAATCATATGTTTCATGACGTGTTCTTGCAATAATCAACTTAGGGTATGC
>NZ_CAKVMR010000113.1 GCF_934772795.1 uncultured Holdemanella sp. | reverse complement strand
ATGGAGCAGGTGATGAGAATCGAACTCACGTAGTCAGCTTGGAAGGCTGAAGTTCTACCATTGAACTACACCTGCAACAAATAATGGCTGGGGTACCTGGATTCGAACCAGGGAAATGCAGGAGTCAAAGTCCTGTGCCTTACCGCTTGGCTATACCCCAATAAGTGGTGGAGAAGGACAGATTCGAACTGCCGAACCAAAAGGAACTGAGTTACAGTCAGCCGCGTTTAGCCACTTCGCTACTTCTCCATCAGCATGGTGGAGGTTAACGGGCTCGAACCGCTGACCCTCTGCTTGTAAGGCAGATGCTCTCCCAACTGAGCTAAACCTCCATGTTTTTTCGTTGCAAACTCGTTTGCGCTCATTTATATTACCAAAGGATGTTGGGGATGTCAACGGAATTTTTAATTTTTTTTATAAAATTTTCGAATTTAAGTTCAAGAGCCCTTATATAAAGCTTTTTTATCATTTTATCATTGATTCTTTTTTGTTCTTCACACAAATATCCATTGTGTACAACATACATTTTTGTCAAAATCACCGAATATTTTTTACCAAAAACAATCTTTTCTTGAATACAATCCAACCGTTTAATCAATTGAAAATCTGAAACATAATGAATATACGTATTATAATACTGACAATATTCCTTTAATTGATTCGACTCATTTGGAAAAACAATATATATAGGAATGCCTGCATTCTGAAATGTAGGACTCCACAATAAAAATAAATCATGATAGCCAAGCGTTTTTTCTAATTCAATTGAATCTAGCACCACCAAAAGCGATGTATCCTTTATATTCGGTATTTGTATTTTTTCAATTTTGTTCATTTATTTACGTAGGAATGCATGCATATTGTATCACAATTTAACCTGGTGTAAAATAAAGGCATATATTAGGAGGGGTTACATGATTCAAATGGGAATTGATTTGGGCACAAACTACATCCGACTTTGTACACAAGAAGATGGTCTATTATATAATGAACCATGTATGGTTGCACTTGATGGGAAAAATCATGTTTTAGGTATTGGTGAAGACGCTAAGGATTTAATCGGATCCATGGATCCAAACATTAAAATAATATCTCCTTTGCGTGAAAATCCAATTAACTTTGACGTTCTAGACATACTACTAGAACAACTACTATATGAACACAAAGCATTTCGTATGTTTCAAAAAACAGTTTTGTTGGTAAGCTATCCAACTAGCTTCAGTAAAGAATCATGCGACATATTAAAGGAACACCTTGAAGATTTGGGTGCTTACCGCGTTTATTTTGAACAAGAAATCTGGATTGCGGCTATTGGCGCAAAACTCGATTTGTTTCTACCCGTCGCTAGCTGTGTATTAAACATTGGTTCTTCAAACTGTGATATCGCAATCTTCCAAAATGGCAAGATGATCAAAAAATCTCGCTGCAACGTATCTGGAAGCACAATCAACATCGACATTAAAAACTGGCTATTTAACTCCTACAACATGAATGTATCGACAAAACAAGTTGAAAAAATCAAACGTAAGATAGGACAAGTTAATATTCAACAAACCCCTAAAAGTCTTGAAGTCGTTGGTATGGACCAAAATAGTCATGTACTTAAATCCGTAATCATTAATGAAAATCAAATGGTCGGAATTCTAACACCCTTAGTACAACAATGGGCCAATTGGATTCTACAATTCTTATCTAGTTTGCCAATCACAATGCAGCAAGATGTAAAAACTCGCGGAATCATATGTTGTGGCGGATCTATGTTGTTGAATGGACTACCATCTTATCTACAAAACACAATAGGGTGCCCAATCTTTGTCACAGACGATCCAATCAATACAGTTTCTGCAGGATTAATAATTCTTTTATCACGTATGGAAGATTAAGCTCAATTTAAGGATTACATTTTAATATATAATCAGAAAACAGCAAAACACTTATTCATATCCTATTTCCTTTTCTCTTAACGCTGTTTCTAAAGCTCCTAATGGGAGCTTTTCTTTTTTGTGTGTTATAATTTATTTTATCAGGAGGTTTTTTCATGAACAAAAATATAATATCTTCAATCTTATATCTAATCGCAGCCATCTGCTTATTTATATTTGCCTATAATCTCACATATACATTCCTATATATAGGTATCTTATTTTTAGCCATCGCAACAATCTATTCAAAGAAGGTTAAAAAATAATGAAAAGAAAAAACAGCAACAACACATGGCTATATACAATCTGCATTACTTTGATAGCTGTAGTATTCGGATTTTTATCCTTTATACCTGTAAATATAGAATTTATTAAGCCATTTATTGTATATTTTGATCCAACCAAATTACTATCAAACTTACCACTATGGATTTTCATAAATAGTATCATAGCCCTATATTCACATTCTGAAAGAACATCTATGTTAAATACGTCCCTATTCAACATTGTTTGTTTTGTAAGTTATTGTCTATTCTCAATGATTCTTACACACACAATACCAAAAGATATGTTTCTAACATGGATACTATTCACTTTAATTTGG
>NZ_CAKVMR010000112.1 GCF_934772795.1 uncultured Holdemanella sp. | reverse complement strand
TGGTAATTGTCCAATTTTAACCATAGGAGAATCATCTGTCGATACGTGCATAACAATTTCTTCATTTTTTACAATTTCTTCTCCATATTTTGCCACAAGTTCCTCGTGCGTACTTGGTCTATGAAATCCTGTCGCTACTAAAATACGAATACGTGCATCGGGTGATACACTACGAATTCTTCTTAAAAGAATAGGTGTAATAATTTTTGAAGGCACAGGACGCGTATGGTCTGAGCTAATAATGACAATATTTTTCTTGCCTTTGGCAAGTTCTTCTAAACTTTTGGATCCAATTGGATTGTTTAACGATTGTTCTACAATTTCATTTTCAGAAAGTGTATTTTTATAATCGCTTTGTCTTCCCTCTAAAACACCAGCTAAATTCTTATCTTCTAATTTGATTTTCATTTGGCCTTTATCATAAGGCACATTCATTTCAAACATTTTTATCTCTCCTTTTTTTTCAAAAACTAATATAATACGAATTGAAAATTGTGAAACCTCATTTGATGTTAACATTTGTTGTTTCACGAAGTTTGGAGTATTGTTATAATCCAAAACTGGTAAAGGAGAGCGAATATGGACAATGAATACTTATTAAATTTTTTAAAAAAGAAAAATGTGCCTATTATACAGAAAAAAAGGCACACCTATTTAGCATATTATGGGCTTGAACAACAAGATACCTATGTATTAAAAGAAGGGGTAATTAAGACAAGTATCATCCTGCATGATGGTCGTGAATTCAACATTTCTTATATCAATACACCTGATATTATTTCTTTATTAAAAGATGAAGTAAGTCAATATACATCTGCTCCATTTAATGTTCGTGTTGAAAGTGATGTGGCCACATTCTATAGAATTCCTCGAGTGTTATTTTGGAGTTATGTAAATCAAGATCAAAAACTACAAGATTATGTAAACGCATATTATCGAGAAAAATTATCGGAAGCTATTTTTCGCCAACAATGTATGATGATGAATGGAAAAACAGGTGCAATCTGCTCCTTCTTATATCAATTAATCCATTTATTTGGTCGAAAAGTAGAGGCAGGCATGCTTATTGATTTTCAAATCACAAATAATGATATCGCAGGATTTTGTGGAATTACCACTCGAAACAGTGTGAGTCGAATTCTTTGTGAGCTAAAAAAGGAAGGCGTCATTAAGATTGTAAATCAAAAAATATTAATTCTAGATATCGATTATTTAAAACAATACGTGTAATGTTAAATCTTAATCTGTCCATACATCCTTACCAAGTATTTTTTAGAAGAAGAGGTATTTAATGATGAATAGTATCACAAAAAAACTAGTATCATGCGCTTTATGCATCGCTTTAGGCGTATTACTTCCAATGGCATTTCATGTGATCCCAAATGCTGGAAGCATATTTTTACCAATGCACATTCCTGTATTAATTTGTGGATTATTTTGTGGATGGCCATATGGTTTAGCATGTGGAATTATTACACCATTTATTTCAAGCGTAATGACAGGTATGCCTCCTGCAATGATGTTGCCACAAATGATGATTGAACTTGCGGTATATGGTTTAGTAGCTGGTTTATGTACACAATATATTTCAATGAAGAATGAAATGACAAAACTATATATGAGTTTGATCATTGCGATGCTTGCAGGTAGAATTATGAATGGTTTTGTCAATACATGTATTCTTAGTACACAAGGATATACATTATCTGTATTTATGATGGCTAGCTTTATTACTTGTCTTCCAGGTATCATCCTTCAATTGATTGTCATTCCTGTTTTGGTTCGTATTTTAAATAGAATATAAACAACCAGAAAAAGTTTTAGCTTAATGACAAGAAAGACCGAATATTCAGGTTTTAATCTGACATTCGGTCTTTTTTTTCATCATTGCCTATCAAAATATTTCTTACCAGAATCTGGATAAAATAGGTTCGAATATACCCATAACCTTCCATATCAAATTCTGCCTTATTTTCAACCAGATATGATGCCAAATTCTCTTTCAGCTGTGCTTCAGGGGATCCGAATATATACCATTCCAACGGAACTTTCTTTCCACACAGTAATTTCATAGTCGTTTCTGTATAAGGTCGATCATACTTTACAGCAATTTCTCTTCTTACCTTTTCTGTTGTTTCTGTACCATATGCATGCGCATGAATGTAGTCAGGAACTTTTCTCCTTTTGATGAACTTATTATCAACCAATTAAATCTGTTTGAATACATTTTTCTGCCAACTATTTGGTAACTTTCTGTTCTTTTTTCATAGACATACGCCATTCAAAAATGAGTGGAAGATTTTTCTTTACTATAATAAAGGATACAATTGGAGAAATCATGTCTGAAATACATTCAGCCGCAAACGTGTACTGAACGGAAAAGAATACAGGGATCAGAAACAGTGCAACAAAGTAAACACCCTTTCTGAAGAAAGAAAGTGGCAATGAAATGTTTACCTGACCTAAAGCAGTCATAGAATCTACCATTTCATACTGCAGACCTAATGGAATAATAAACAGTGTTACTAGTTTTAAAGCATTCTGTGCCAGTACAACAAGCTGAGCATCTTTATTGAACAGGAAAATAAAGTACTTTCCAAATAACCATGCAATGGCAAACATCAGTACACAGTAACCAATGCACACTTTAGCAA
>NZ_CAKVMR010000111.1 GCF_934772795.1 uncultured Holdemanella sp. | reverse complement strand
ATTACAGGGTTGAAACCTGAAAAATTGGATTTAGAGGGAGTTAAAAAGGTTCATAAATTATTAGTGATTACTGATGCAGAAATTGTTGATCGTTTAGAAATGAGTTTGAAAGAAAAATTTACAGGGTTGAAGATTTATAAATCAAAAGATACTTACTTAGAAATTATGGATGAATCGGTATCAAAATCCAGTGCAATTCAATTTTTATGTGATAAAATGAAAATAGGTCTTCATCAAACAGTTTCTTTTGGAGATAACTATAATGATTTAGATATGCTTCTTTTAACAGGAAAAGGATTTGCGATGGCTAATGGGGCGCAAGGTGTTTTAGAAAGTATTCCAACACATACGCTTTCTAATGATGAAGATGGAATCGTTTATGCATTAGATAATTTAGTAGGTGAATAAGGTGTATCAAGAAGAAAGAATTTATAAAATTTTAGAAATATTAAAAGATAAAAAAACAATGACGAATCAAGAAATTATGGATCAGTTTCATATTTCTAGGGATACAGCAAGAAGAGATATTGTTCGTCTTGTACATGAAAACTTAGCTGTTAGAACACATGGTGGTATTACATTAAATGATGTACATCAAATTGGAAGTTATCAAACAAGAAAACAAGAAAATGAAGAGATAAAAAATGAAATTGGAAAAATAGCTGTTTCTTTGATTGAAAACAATAAAGTGATCTTTTTTGATACTTCAACAACGGTGGCTGCTGTATGTCAATATGTAGAAGGTGATATAGAAGCTTATAGTCATTCTTTAGATAATATTGAAATATTATCAAATCATTGTTTATGTCAGATGATTGGTGGAACTTACTTTAAAAAGAATCGTTATATGTATGGAAGTCAAACGTTGAATATGATTGATCAAATTTATTTTGATTTAGCTTATGTAGCAGCAGCAGCTGTGATGGAAGATGGTATTTATGTTGAAGAATTTGAAGATGCTATGATTAAAAAAAAGGTAGCAAGTCGAAGTCAAAAAGTTTGCTTAGTTGTAGATCATAGTAAATTTAATAAAAAAAGTTCTTATAAAGCTTTAGCTTTTCAAGATATTGATGTTCTTGTTGTTGATTGGTTACCTGATACTTATCGAGAAAAGATAGAAAAAGCAGGATGTCAAATAATATATACAAAAGAAAAGTAGATTCGCATGAATCTACTTTTTAGCAAGCATTTTATCAAAAAAATAACCAATTACTCTAAAAATTATGGCTAAACCAAAGATAGATAAAGCACCAATTGTTTCATATTTATGGAAAAGGAATGTACATAAAAAATATGTAATGATTCCTAATGCTGCTCCTAAACCTGTTAATAATGTCATGAAAACATCTTTTTGTTGTTGTTTCATAATTTCACCTCAAGAACTATTCTAACATAACAAAAACCAATAAACAATAAATAGAAGTTGTGCTATAATCTAGATAAAGTGAAAGGGGAAGTCTATGTATAATACTTTGATTTTTGATTTAGATGGAACACTTGTAGATTCAATAGAAGATTTAGCTTTATCTACAAATATATTAATGGAAGAAAATCATTTTCCTACCTATGATTTAGATACATATAAACAATTTGTAGGAAATGGTGTTGATAAATTAATAGAGCGTGCTTTACCTGAAAAATATAAAAAAGATGTGAGAAAATATCGTGCACGTTTTGATGAAATTTATAAAGAAAATTGTTTAAAACATACAAAACCTTATTCAGGAATGAAAGAATTAATTGATGAACTTTATCATCAAGGGTATAAATTAGCAGTTGTAACGAATAAACCAAAAGTAAATGCAGTAACAATTGTAAATCATTTATTTCCTAATAAATTTATGTATGTTTTTGGAAATACAGTTTATCAACCTAAAAAACCACATCCTTGTTTAGTACAACTAGCTATGCAGTTAATGGAAAGTAATAAAAATGAAACATTGATGATTGGTGATAGTAATGTAGATATTGAAACAGCCATCAATGCTAAAATTAAATCTGTAGGGTGTGAATGGGGCTTTAGAGGAAAAGAAGAACTTGTTCAAGCTGGAGCAACTTATACTGTTTCTAAACCAAGTGATATTAAGGACATTCTAAAATGATTGCAGTATCGAGATGTTTAATTGGTGAAAATTGTACATATGCTGGAAAGAATAATCTTTGTAAGGAAATAAAGGAACTTTATGATCAAGGTTTAGTGTTACCACTTTGTCCAGAAGTCTTAGGTGGTTTACCAATTCCTAGAACACCTTGTGAAGTTATTGGAGAAAAAGTGATTGATCAAAAAGGAATTGATCGTACAAAAGAATATATACAAGGTGCTAAAATTGCTTTAGATAAATGTTTAGAAAAAAATATTAAAATAGCTGTTTTAAAAGCTAAAAGTCCAAGCTGTGGAAAAAATCATATTTATGATGGAACATTTTCACATCAACTTGTTGAAGGTGATGGTATTTTTGTACAGATGTTAAAAGAAGAAGGAATTGCAGTTTATAGTGAAAATGAAGTAACAGAGGTTTTAAAATTAATAAATGGAGGAAAGTAAAAATGGGACATATTTTATGGGTAGAACCTGTATTTAAAGAAATGATTTGGGGAGGAAACCAACTTAAAGAAAAGTATGGCTATGCTATACCAAGTGATCAAACAGGAGAATGTTGGGCACCTTCAGCTCATCCTAATGGTGATAATAC
>NZ_CAKVMR010000110.1 GCF_934772795.1 uncultured Holdemanella sp. | reverse complement strand
AAAGTAATTTAGCCAAAGATCCTTTATTTATAAGGCTTATAAGCTTTACTTTACATTATTCTCAACTTTACATTATTACCCACCTGACGAGCGCCCCATACAATAAGTGGCTTTCGATTCTTTCGAGCATTCCATTTTGTCAATAAATTCGTCGCATTTCTTAACATATATATTCTCCTTTATATATGGGTATTATAGCACACTTTCATCCATGTTTACACCTTTAAGCACTTTTTTATCAGCTTCATTTGCACCTACAAGGACTTTTTTTATTCCTCCATTTGCACCTTTAAGGACTTTTTTTGTCTTGTGATTTGCACCTATAAAGAAAAAAGCCTGTATTTCTACAAGCTTAATCACCAATAATTGAATAGAATTGATCATAAGAAGGTTTTAATACTTCATATACATCTGGCTGAATACGATATTGCGTATAATCACGCAATCTTCCATCCTCCTCTTTTTCAATGACCCTTCTTTCAATCATCTTCTTATTCTTTAATAAACCACCCTGTTTGACATCTCCCTTATATTCCAAGGGTTCATTATCATTATCTAATAGTTCTTCAAACAAAGCCTTATCCTTTTTATTTAAAGATGTCATAAAATTCCATAAATCTGGAACATTCACTTTCTTTTCTTTCTTAAAAAACATAATCATCACCTAGTCTTATTGTACACCATGACTTTTTAAATAAGAAGGTATGATTTTTATAAAACAAACGACAGTCACAATACTCGCATAAATATCGGCTATTGGTTGTGCATAGAAAATATTAGAAACCCCTAAAAATGCAGGCAATAAACATGTACAACCTAAATACATCATCTTACGATTTAATGATAAAAACAAAGATAATTTTACATTGGATAATCCTGTAATTCCATCCACTAAAACATATTGAATAGACATCATTAATATACCTAAACAGAAGATTTTAATAGCTCTTTGCGCAATTGGCATTGTGGTAAGATCTTGAGTAAACATCGCAACAAATACGTTTGAGTAGCACATTGAAATAATGAACATGACAAGACAAAATAGAAACGCAAATGAAATCACGATTTTAAAGGCTTCTTTGATTTTCTTTAAATTTTGCGAACCAAAATGATACGCAAAGATCGGTTGTGTGCCTGAACTAATACCTAAAAGTGGACCTGTAATCAATAAAAAATAGCTTTGAGCTACAGTAATGGCTGAAATATAAATATCCCCCATATTTCCACCATACTTTTGAAGCATCATATTCATCACAATCAATATGACTGAATCGGATGCGAGAATCAAAAATGGTGAGAAGCCAAGTTTAACAATATACTTCATCTTATCTACAGATAAATCTTCTTTTTTCAATTTGATTTTTGATTTAAACCTTAAAAAACAAAGCACAAACATACACGATAAAAATTGGGCTACAACCGTACCAATGGCAGCACCGGCTACACCAATCTTTAGTGTTCGAATCAAGATAAAGTCAAAAATAATATTTGTGATGGCACCAATACATACACTTAACATCGCAATGGTGGCATAGCCTTGTCCCGTAATAAAATAATTCAATCCAATCGACATTAGAGCAAAGAAAGTACCTAAAGTATAGATTGTAAGATACGTATTGGCATAAGGATACAGTGCATCACTGCCTCCAAACCAATAAATCAAATTGTGTTTTAAAAGAATGAATCCAAGGGTTAAACAAAGGGAAAGAACAACCAACATCACAAAACTGTTATATAGAATCTGACTTGCCCTTTTCTCATTCTTTTGACCCAAACACATAGATAGCCAAATGGAACCACCAATTCCAACAAGGGTTCCAAAACTCGATAATAAAGTAACGATTGGACCACATATTCCAACGGCTGCCAAACATATATTTCCTACTTCTTCAATTTGACCTACAAACATACGATCGACAATGGAATATAAAATATTGACTAACTGCGCAATCATACTCGGTATGACCAAACCCATGACAAGCTTTAACATGGGTGTATTTTCAAAATCATTATGACGCATTTTAGATCCTGTTCTCTTGAATATAATCTCTAGCTTCCATTAAATCTTTGACAATACAAATTGTCTGTTTTTCCTGTACTTCTGTTGGAGCAATCAAATCCGGTACTTGAATACAATCTATACCTGCCCTATAGGCAGCCTCAACACCAACTACACTGTCCTCTAAGACTAGAGCATTTTTTGCGTCTGTATTCATTTTCTTTAAAACACTTAAATAAATTTCTGGATCTGGCTTACGCTTTGTGACCTCATCCCCACAAAGAACATAGTCAAAACGATCATATACACCAATTTTCTTTAATCTTTGTTCCGTCAATTCTCTTCTTGTCGTTGTTGCGACAGCCATTTTAATATGATGCTGTTCTAAATAATCCAACATCTCATATAGCTCCGGTTTAACAGGCACTTCTTTTTCTAAAGAAGAAAGTCCAATTTGTCTCCATTCATTAATCAATTGATTCTGGATATCACTAGGCAAAAGACGATCCAACAACTCTTGTTCATCTTCTAATCTTTTGCCAATTAATGAAGGAAATAAAGTATCTCCTAAATTTGGGATGCCATATTTATCTCCTGCCTTATCAAACGCATTTTTCCATACGCTTTCTGTGTCAATCATTAACCCATCTACATCAAATACGACTAACTCTAACATACATATCCTCCCTCAAAAAAACAGTATAAGTATAGCACGAAAAAGTAGGCGACAGAATTTTAATTCTACCGCCCCTTGTCAAACCGTACGTGCCCTACTAAGGCATACGGCTTAC
>NZ_CAKVMR010000109.1 GCF_934772795.1 uncultured Holdemanella sp. | reverse complement strand
ATGTGTACAGCGCATAAACAATTTATTCAAATTTCGATCTTCATATACCGAGTTTTTCATAAATTCTTTACACTACCAATGACTTTTTGTGTTGTTCATCACAGATGTTTCCAATATGTACCAAAAAGCGAACGCTAGTTATAATATCATAAATTTTCTGATTTCGTAATAAAAAAATCAGTAAGAATGACTCTTACTGATGAATAGGGAAAGTTAATACAATCGTAAACAAATCATTTGTTTCATCTTGATAGAAAGTACCATGATGGAGTTCTATCATTTTTTTAACACTTTTTAAACCAATTCCATTACTTTCTACCTTATCTAAATGACGATTGATTGAATTCGTGAAACTCATTTTTAATCGATCTTCTTCAATTGTTGTTTGAATCACGATATCTTTCCAAGGATCACAATACTTTTGAATGTTTGAGAATACATTGTTTAATATCCTTTGGATCATCGCAAAATTCGCATCCATAGATAGAGAAGTTTGTAGAGGTTCATATAAAATATGTAGATCCATTTCCCTTAAATACTGAATATGATCCATCAATGTATCCATGACTCTTTGAACGGGTATATTTGTCAGATCTGAATTATATTCTGTTGAAAAGACAAGAGAATACTCAAACATTTTATTTGAAAGATAGGTGATTTCTTCAACTTTAGCTAAACACTTCTGAAGATATTGATCACGAAATTCAATATCATCCTTTTTTAAATTCATGATTTCAAGGTATCCCTTTAAAGTTGTCAACGGAGTCCTTAAATCATGGGATAAAGAAGAAATTAATTCTTTATTCGCAACACGCGCCTGTTGTTCATTGTCCATCGTTTGTAGAAAGGCAATGCGCATTTGATTCAAGTCTTGGGCTAAACGTCCAATCTCATCTTTATCACTTACTTTGATTTCATGATTCCAATCTCCAATCGCAAGAGTAAAGACATCTTCTTGTAAATTTTGAATGGAATGAATTCGTTTACGGATAAAACTTTGTAGGACAATCAAATAGAAAGAAAAAGAAATCAAAAGTGAAAGAATAATATAAGGAATTTGAAATGGAATCATTGGAAAAGAAGTAATATACATAGAAACGGTTTGATTTTTAAATTGTATTGGATAGTCATAGTATAATGGAGCTTCCAAAACGTCCAAATCATCAAAACTATATAATAATAGAAGATTATTGTTGCTTAATGGAGACTTATCCGTAAAATAGATTCCTTCTTCATCATATAATCCCACATAGGCATGATTTAATACGTTTTCTTTTAGTATATGATTGATGGCTTTTTTATTTTCTTTTGTTAGATCAAAATTTTGTAGTTGTTTCTCTAATTTCTTTGCATAAGAAGAATAATCTTCCGATTGATAAAATGTATCCATTAAAAATTCAAAGACAATACTACGATTTAAATATAGAAACGAAAAAGAAGTTAATACCAATAATGTTGCACAAAGAAAAGAAAACATCATACGACTGGATAAAGAATAGAAGATGTTTTTCTTTGATCTAAGTGGTTGAAGTCTTCCACTAATCCAATAAAAAAGAATTGTGATAATAAGACTTAAAATACCACCAAAAATACGATAAGAACGATAATAATTTGAAAAAGATGGATACCACTCAATACAACTTGTTTTACTTGAACTCTTTATAAAAATACTATACTTTTGTGCATTTTTTAAAGGAGCACGACCACGAAACGCAAGTACAGAATCTACGACTTTATCATCTGGTTTATTTGATTTAGTTTTATATAAAATGACTTGATAACTTCCCTTTTTTAATAATTGATTTAAATCTTTACGAATTTGAGTGTGGTTTATGAAATCCACTTGTTCTTGTTCATCCAAATAAGCCTTAGCCTCTTTGATTTTTTCTTTAGATAAAGTGTCCGAATAATTAAAATGTGCATTTAAAGAATCATAAACGACAAATCTTTGCGAATATATCGCAAAAAAGCTCAATAAAAAAACAAGAAAGGAAAGATACAGTCTCGTTATTTTTTTATTCAAAACGATACCCCTTTCCCCATATTGTTTTTATGTATACCGGATTTGCGGGATCTTTCTCAATTTTCTTTCTAAGATTACGAATATGAACCATGATCGTATTGTTTGCCGAATAATAATAAGGTTCATTCCAAGCCTTTTCATACAATTGTTCAGCTGAAAAAATCTGTTTAGGATTCTTCATCAACGTACTCAAAATATTAAATTCAATATCCGTTAATTCAACTTCCTTTCCGTTGACCTCTGCATTTTGTTGGGCATAACGCAAAGTAAGACCATCTATACTTAAATCTTTTTCAGTATCCATAGAGATTTCTTCTTTTTTACCCTTATAAACCTGATAACGACGAAGTAAAGCTTTGACTCTGGCCGTTAATTCACTATAAGAAAAAGGTTTTGCCAAATAGTCATCCGCACCACTTGAAAAACCAAGTGTCTTATCTGAATCCAATCCTTTGGCCGTTAAAAATAAGATGGGGACATTACTTGTTTCACGAAGCTTTAAACAAGTTTGATACCCATTCATGTTTGGCATCATGATATCGAGGATGATCAAATCAATAGAAGAATCAAACAATTGAAGGACCTCATTTCCATCTTTTGCTTCAATCACTTCATAGCCTTCGCCAGTTAATAAAATTCTTAATATTTCACGGATTTCCGCATTGTCATCCGCTACTAAAATACGTGTCTGCATGTTCACATTCCCTTTCATTTATTCTATTTTACCCCAATCAGAATAGTGTTTCCAATTTTCATAAGGCAACATATGATGTAAATGATCC
>NZ_CAKVMR010000108.1 GCF_934772795.1 uncultured Holdemanella sp. | reverse complement strand
AGGTAATAGCGAATATGCTTGTGGTACTGCAGTAGGACAATCCTCTTATGGAGAATATGGCAGATGGCTAAATAATTCGGTAAATGTTGTAGTACATGGATTGACTACAGAATCTGGAGGTTATACAGGACCTTTACAATATCTAATTAATGTTACTGTTAAAGATTCGGATAGATAATATGATGACTATATTTATTAAAAAAATGAAGAATTCATTTACTAACTATAACTATTTAATAGATGAATTCTTTTAGGAGGTCGCATATGAAAAAATCGGTTTTATTACTCTGTATTTTTTTACTTATTTTTTCGGGATGGTTTTCATTGAAAGATTTTACTAGAATATCAATTAGTAAGGCAACCACTATAGCTTATTATTGTGATCCACAAAAAAATTCTAGTGATAATTATCAATTGCAGATAGCTCATAATGTTGATGAAATACCATCAAGAGAATTTCATGAAACATTTGAATCACTTTTAATACAAAATCATCTTTATTCGCTTAAAGTTGTGTATACTTTTGAAAACCAGACAAATAGATCATTAATACAATTTTCTTATTCATCTAATACTCATGGTATTGAAAAACGAATGTGGTTGGATAATGGAGTTTTTGATCCAACAGTCATTGAAACTTATAGTACAGATAAAATAAACAAAAATACACATATAGCTTCATTCTTTCTAAATGATAAAATTGTCGAAGCGTTTCCTCTTGTATTAGATGAATCTAATGGAGGAATGTATAATCTTTTATCAACAGAAGGTTATGAAGAGTATCTTAAAGATAATATAGATCAATTTATATCAGATCTAGAAAAGATATATCCTGAGATAAAATACGGATTAAGCAATTATGCTAATGCAATAATAATCGGAAATCCTTCTGAACCATCTTACTTGGAAGAAGCGATAGAGTTAACATTTCTACATTTTATAACAGCTTTGGGTATTGCTGGAATTTTATCTATATTGCTATGCTCAAAATTTTTATCTTTGAGAAGAAAAATCTCGATTATGAAGATTGAAGGAATGTCAACGGGAAAAATTTTCTTTCAATTATATGAAAAATATTATTTGGTAGGTGTTTTGACCGGTCTAATACTAGCGGGTGGTTTTTCTTTTATATATTACAAAAATAATATTTATGCATTTAGAGTGTTATGGCTTGTTTCAACAATAGAATTTCTGATGTTTGCAGGTATTCAACAAATATTATCCTTTGTACTTATTCCAATGATTAGTTTGATGCCAATTGTATCGTCAGAAAAAGGAAAAAATAATTTAAAAAGTTTATATTATTTGTCACTGGCTATTAAACTATTTGCTGTTATTTTAATCGTTCCAAGAATAGTTACTGCTATTCCAGATATTCAATCGTACTTTTTGATGAAATCAAGGTATGAGAAGATAGATAATTCATTGAAGAATAATTATTTCTTTAATACAAGATTTGCATCCAATTATTTTAATGATTTTGGAAGTGACAGCTATAATAAAGTTTATGAATCGTTCACAAAGAATCATCTAATACGGTTTAATCGAGATTATTTATATGAAAATGAAACCGAGATGATACCTTGCTATGTTACAAAGATAGAATATATAGAAGATCAGGGGTTAATAAAAGATGGAATTGATTACGACAATGATATTGTTATTTATCTGAAAGAAGGCCAAAATTACGATTTAGAAAAAATAAAATATTTTGCACAATTTAAAACATTTGAAACTTCAAAAATAGATTTTGTTTATTATTCAAATCCACCAAAAACATATTCTCCTTATGAACTTTTATATTCAGATTATACAAATGGAGATCCAATTGTATGTGTACCTGAAGAAATAGCTGTAAAAGGACAGATTGAAGGAAGTTGTATATATTATGATGGCACTTTAGATGAAGTGCAAAAATATGTAGATGGTGTATTTAATGAAAATGGCTACGAAGCTGCGTTAAGAATGGGACCATCGGTGAAACTGTATGAACAATTCTATGCATATTACAGCAATATTTATACAAGAAATATAATCAGATTAATATTGATGCTTATAGCATATTTTTTGGCACATAGATTATTAGTTAGTACAGATATGGAGTGTAATAGAACAAGATATTATTTATCAAAAGTAGAAGGAGTAAGTCCTTATCCTGTTTGTAAATATATGATTAAAGTAGCTTCTCCAATGATTGTAGGAATTATCTTAGTTTGCATAAAGGGATTAGCTGAAACTACTGTAATGAATATTATATACACGGTGTTATTTTTGCTTATTATAGAATTAATTTCTTATATCTGGTTTAAAAATAAAGCAAAGAAAATATGGAGAGAATAATATGAACATTGAAATTAATCATTTAACAAAAAAATACGGAAATATTACTGTATTTGATGATATTAGTTTATCTATTCCAGATGAAAAAATGACTTGTATTTTTGGCAAAAGTGGATGTGGAAAAACAACACTTTTAGATATTATTGGATTTTTAGAACCATATCAGAATGGTGAAATTTTATACAATGGAAAAGAAGTAGAAAATAAAAAAGAACAGCAGAAAATGTTAAAGAAAGACATTGGATTCATCTTTCAAGATTATGGGTTAATTGAAAATGAAACAGTAGAACAAAATTTGCTACTTGTAGACAAGATAAAAAAAGATAAAAATCGTGAAAAGCATATTAAAACTGTATTTGAAGAATTACAACTTGAGGAATGCATGTTGAAAAAGAAAGTTCATGAACTTTCCGGTGGAGAACAGCAAAGAGTTACAATAGCTAAAATTATATTAAAAAACCCAAATCTAATATTGGCTGATGAACCAACTGCATCTTTAGATCCTGAGAATAAACAAATCGTATTAGAGTATCTAAAAAGTTTTGCTGAGTATGGAAAAACAGTTGTAGTGGTAAGCCATGATACAAATGTAATAGAATATGCTGATTATACAATTGACTTACAGAAATTAAAAAACGATTAAGATTTAG
>NZ_CAKVMR010000107.1 GCF_934772795.1 uncultured Holdemanella sp. | reverse complement strand
CTAAATTTGTAATAATACTTTCGTAGGTATCATCACTAATTTTGAAACGTACAACACGACATTCAAAATCAAAATAAAGGCTTCCGTCAAAAAAATCAAATCTCTGATTTTTAGGGACAAACTTATATATTTCAGGATGAGCTTTTATTTCATTCGTTTGTTTAGTAGTTAGGGTACGACGAACATGCATATCAAATTCTGCATCTGGAAAAGGGCCAAAACTACGCAGTACGCTTGTTCTAGAATGAATATCCTTTACCCTGATCAAATACTTCTGGTTCTTCATACCTACTTTCACAAAAGAATTGATAGATTCATAGCCTCTGTCCGCAATGAAAATAGCTTTAGGACCATCATATCTATCCACTATTTCATTGAATGCACCATTTTCGTTCATTACGGCATTTCCTTGAAGAACAATATCATCATAAGTACATTCCAATAGATCATAGCTTGTATTCAGATGATAGGCGGAGAAAGGTTTATTCGAATTATTAGCCTTATAAAAAGTGGTTTTAGTATCTTTGATAGCACTGCTGATAGGCAGAACAGAACCATCAACAGCGAGAAGGCGATAACCTTTGTGAAGCTTGATTTTCTGTGTTCGTTCATTGAACATATTGAATAATGTACGGAATGCATCTGGACGAATCTTACTACGTGCCTGTACAAATGAAGAAGCTGTAGGCGTATCAAGCTTATATCCAAACAATTTGAACATTTCATCTTTTAAAGATCCAGACTCTAATAAAAGCACATTGAAAAGAGTACTTCCAAAAAGATGTTTTCTTTTCCGTGTAAAATCCTTATTTGAATCAACAACAAATAGTGAAGAAGAATCATTCATGGTTTTGATGCAGAATTTTAACTGCTTTTTTAACGATTTATAATTGTTCATAAGTACCTCCAAAAACATATACCTATAAACAATTGGCCTATTATCAGAAATGATAATAGGCCACACATTTCAACCTGTATGTCAACAAAAAAATTCAAATTTTCCACAAAAAAAGAGGAGCACATTTTTTGTGTTCCCCTCGAAGCCGTCATTTCTTAACTTAATGATATTGCCCTTCGGGGTCTTTTTTTTTGACTCGTTTCGTATTACTATAAACAAGTAGAAGGAAGTGCTATATGGTTAGGGCAATTGTTTGTGATTTAGATGGTTCTTTGATGAATCCAAGTAGTGGTATCTATGTAAATGAAGCTGTTAAAGAGGCATTGATTGAAGTTGAAAAAAGAGATGTTTTAGTCATATTAAATTCAGCTCGATGCTTTCAAGGTGTTTATCCATTATCTAAGCAGATTTTAATGCAAGACTTTGGTGGATATGTCATTAGTTGCAATGGAGCCCATTGTTTTGATGTGAAAACGAAAAAGACGATGTTTGAGTATTCCATTTCAAATAATGATGTTTCATTTATTTGGCAATACGCATTAAAACATGATTTAGGTGTTGGTTATAGTCAACCTGATTATTTTGTGGCCAATAAAATGACACATGGATTTGAACTGGATATGCATAATTGTGATGTAGATTACATTTTGACGAATCACATAGAAAAGTATTTAAAGGATTCTGTGTGGAAAGTATCTATATCGGATTCAAAATCAAGAATTGATTCGATTTATGATGAGATGAAATCAATTATTGAATCAAACTGTAACGTAAAAGTTGTGCATAGTACAGATACGATGATTGACATTATTCATAAGGATTGTGAAAAGCTAAATAGTGTAAATCGTTTGTTGAATGACCTTAAAATCTCTTGGGAAGATGTCAGTTCCATAGGAGACGGTTCAAGTGATGCGCCTGTATTAGAAGCATCTGGTTTAGGTGTAACTCTTGAGAATGGTTGTGAAGCTTGTAAAAAAGTCGCAAATAAAATTGTTCCTTCATGTTATGAAGATGGCTGTATAGAATGGTTAAAGGAGTTATAAAAATGAGAGTAGTCGATATGCATTGTGATACGGTTCTAGAATTATTGAGTCGTGATTTAAAGGGTAAAGAGGCAAGTTTATATTCAAATGATTTGTCGATTGATTTAGAAAAGATGAAAAAGGGTAATTATCTATTACAGAATTTTGCGTTGTTTACAGATCAGAAAGAACTAGCTATTCCTGAACAACAGACAATGCGTTTGTATGATGAATATTGTACACAAATGGATAAGTATGCAGATTATATTGCACCTGTATATACATTTAGTGATATTGAAAAGAACGATAAAGAAGGTAAATTATCAAGTTTATTAACTTTAGAAGATGGTGGTGTATGCTTCAATGATTTAGCTATGCTAAGAAACTATTATCGTATGGGTGTAAGAATGATTGCTCTTACTTGGAACTATGAGAATGGTATTGGTTATCCAAATCTTTCAATGAAAGATATGAATGGAAATAAACCTAACTATAAGCGTAGTGTCGATACAGAAAGAGGATTGACAGAGTTTGGAATTTCGTATGTAAAAGAAATGGAAAGACTAGGCATGATCATTGATGTTTCTCACTTGAATGATGCAGGTTTCTATGATGTATTAAAACATACGACAAAACCATTTGTGGCATCTCACTCAAATGCGAGAAGTATATGTAATGTAGCACGTAATATGAGTGATGATATGATTCTTCAATTGGCTAAACGTGGTGGTGTTATGGGACTTAACTTCTGTGGAAGTTTCTTGGCAGATCGTGATGATCACAAGAGTTGTGTAGAAGATATGGTCAAACATATTCTATATATCAAGGATTTAGCTGGAATTGATGTCATTGGATTAGGCACAGATTTTGATGGTATTTCATGTCCTTTAGAAATTAAAGATGCTTCTATGATGAATCTATTAGAAGAAGCTTTATATAAGGCAGGACTTACTCAAGAAGAAGTAAAAAAAATCTTCTATAAGAATGTCTTAAGAGTCTATAAAGAAGTATTGTAAATGGATCGGTTGATCCATTTTTTTATTGCGAAAGCATTAAAAAATGATGGAAAGCACTTTATGGATATCATGAATGGAAGCTATGCCCAAACACATTTCCATTGCAAGTTATGGGATGCAGGAGAAAAGGGACTTACATTATCTGCTTTTGAATGGGAGAAGGATAGAAAAACGCTGA
>NZ_CAKVMR010000106.1 GCF_934772795.1 uncultured Holdemanella sp. | reverse complement strand
ATTTTAACGAATATTCACAGACCCCGAACTAGGCCCCAAATGATTGCGCTAAAACCCTAAATGATTTTGGTTACCCTTGTTTAATAATGTCATGTACATCAATAATTGTTTTCTTGATTTTACGCCAAGCTTACTATAAATATTACGATTGTGATACTTTAATGTATTGTCTGTAATATTTAATGTTTCTAGAATATCCTTACTTGAATATCCTTTCACATAGAGATCTAAGATCTCTTTTTCTTTGCGAGTCAATGTCGCAAGACATTCAAGGAAACGATTATATTCTTCTTCATCTACATCAACTTCACGCTTTTTTGCCAGACGCTCGACTTCCATTCTTGCCTTATCATATTCTCTTTGAATGAGTTCATGTTCATTTTCAATTTGTTCAAGCTTCTTGCGATTTTCCTGCATCTCAAGTTCTAAACTTAACATCTTGTTTTCAACTTCATAGTCTTGTATCGATAGAAAATCTAATAAGTCATCAATTTCCTGAACAGAATAACGTGTTTGATTCTTTTTATCTTTTCGCAGTTGATCAAGACCTTGTAAGATAGGTGTTAGATATCTTTGACTAAAGTAAGAACAGCCAAGTAATACAAATAATAAAAGTAGGACGGTAAAGAAGAAGAGTTCTACATTACTTTTCGCAATGGCACGATTATAGTCGGAATCCAAAATCATCACGAATGTTGAATAAGTTTGATTCTTTGAGATCGGTACGCGACTTTTAAAACCAATATAGCTACGATCTTGACCTATGATTTTTAATAGGCCATTACTCATTTGTTTGACTTCAAGACTGCCTTTTGGCAAATAATAGAATCCGTTTCGACTTCCGGTACTAAAGCCTTCTTCTGTTAGAATTTTTGTGTCATCCGGAACTAAGAGACAGGTTAAATGATTTAATGTGGAAGGTTGTGTATGTATAAATTTAAACCAGCTTTGGCTGATCTCGAAACCACATAATCCATAGAAAGTACCATCTTTTCCTATCAATGGAACTCTTAAAAGGGCAATTCTTTCTTCGGTATAGGGAAGTTGAATGATATCCGATAGGGAATAATCAAAATCACCCGTTTTTAATTCTTCATAATCCGGTACTAAAGTTATATCAAATTCTTGGCGCCATTTACGATGGGGCATAATGCCATGTTTTTTGCCGACATTGGCAATCCCACGATATAAGATCAAGTCTTCTTTAGAGACAGATGTAGAGTCTTTTTGTAGATAGACACCACTACGTTGATTGTTCGCATTTTCAAGTGTTGAGTTGATCGTTGTATCTAACTGAATATAGGCGCCGGAACAATTGGCACGTTCTAAAAATTGGCTTAATGGCTGAATTAAATCGTTTTCTAATGAATAAAGAGCATTCGGATTATCTTGTAGCTGACTAAATGTCAATCCTTGTTTTTCAAGGCTTGTTTCTAACGTACTTTGCATAGTTTCGCCTAGAGCGATATTCATAGAGGCAAGATCATCCCAATAGGATTCCATATTCTTTGTGAAGTATTCACTTTGAATGGATAGTTTTTTATGAAAGTCTTGTTCCGTTGTTCCAAGTCGACCAAATAGGAAGAGTCCCATTAATAGAGTGACACTGATGGCTGTGACAAGGAAAAACATGTAGATAAAGAGCTTTCGTTTCATGGATTTTTCTTTTTTCTTAAAACTTAACTGCATAACTTAAAACCTCATGAAAGACTTTTTAATATGTCCATGGCCTCTTGTACAAGTATATCCATGTCTTCTCCAGCTTCATATCTTGCCTTCCATTGAGGTTGGTTTTTGCGAATCTGATCATAGAAAGCATAGGCCTTTCTAGAAACCGCATATGTAACATCTCTAGAGATAACGGTATAGTCGGATTTCATTTCGGTCAGTGTATTGTATAAAGATTGTGTTTCTTCATCTTCAAATTTTTCATTTTTTAAGTTTTTAAATGCCTTTTTTGTGACCGGCATATAACCGCCTTGAATCACAAAGTCCACATTGCGTTTTGGCTCGACAAGCCAATGCGCAAAAACACTAGCGGCTTCTTGTTTCTGATCGGTTGTCTTATAGGCACATAATCCAACACCAGCTTGTGTCATGAGGGCATGGTCTTTATCGGCCTTTGGATAAGGCAGGGCAATCGCATTTAATGGTTCCGTTGTATTATCTGGATATGTAACGATGTCATTTAAATAAAGATAGGCGGCACTGCTAGATACACCAATGAGTGTTTCTCCCGTTGTAAGTTGCGTACTTGAATAGAAATCTGAAGCAGAAATATGGCCTTTGATCAATGGTTCTAAAAAGGTTCTAAAGGCTTCTTGAAATTCTTTGTCTTCCGTATTATACCAGCCATTCTCATTAAACATATGTTTAGAGCCTAATGCGATCGCATAAGATTCAATGGAGTTTAAAACGTAGTCAAAACAACAAAGTGGTTTTCCATTTGACCATTCATAATATGTTTCGGCGACTTTAAAGACTTGATTCCATGTTTCAAAGTCATTCAATGTGACTTGTGTATCGTTTGAAAATTTTTTAAATTGTGTACCATTCATAAAGAATACAATCGTGGATTTGGATAGTGGAAGGTCGACTAGCTTATCTTCTAACATACCAGCATCTAAAAATTCATCGACAAAATTGTTAATTTCTTTCTTCGAGAATACATCGTTCCATACCACACTATTTTCTAATCCCACTTGTTTCGCGTTATGAATATGTCCTGTATACAAATCTGGCATGGGATCTGCGCCCGGTTCTTTGGCTAGACTTGCTTCTAATTCTTGTCCAATTTTACTTGCGTTTGTGACCTTCGTCACATTGATAATAACGCCCTTTTCTTTTCCTTCGGTCTCATTAAATTCAGCTACCAATTGGTTCATTGGAGAATTGACTTGTTCTCCATATACATGCCACATTGTGAGTGTAACTGGGTTGTTTTTATCGAGGGTGGTTTTAGATGAACACCCATATAAACTGGATAGGCAAAGAGCTATCGCTACTGCCGATTTTATAACTTTTTTCATAAATTTCCCCTTTATATACCGCTTTTCCCACCCTTTTTGAATTTTGGGGTGGGGTAATTTTTATAATACTTTCTATAATGAATTTGTAAGTTGATTACATAAGATTGAAAGTGCTTTCCAAGAACATTGAACTAACACACTCTTACGAGTGTGGGCTTTTTTTATAAAGCCTAGTTCTCTCCTGATTTATATTTTATCATA
>NZ_CAKVMR010000105.1 GCF_934772795.1 uncultured Holdemanella sp. | reverse complement strand
GAGATGTAAACAAGACTTGGCAAATGAAAAGCGCCCATACAAATCATTTTATATGATTTGATGGGCTTTTTTTATTTGTGTATACAGGGGCTGGACAAGTGGCGGCTGTTACAATGTTAGCTCAAAATGCTGCTTATGTAACAATTGTATTTACAGTCTTTATATTAAATTTGCGTCATATTATTATGAGTACATGTATCATGGAAAAGATGGAGAATACAAACTTGTGGGTTCGTTTACTTTTATCTTTTGGCATTACAGATGAAGTGTTTGCGATGTCAATGACAGATAAGAAAATTAATAAGTTAACTCCGTCATTCTTTGCAGGACTTGCGCTATTTTCCTATTTATCATGGAATATAGGATCCGCTTTAGGTATCCTCTTTTCAAGTATACTGCCTAGTATCGTATCTAAGAGCTTAGGTGTATCTTTATATGCGATGTTTATTGGGCTGTTAGTGCCAAATATGAAGAAGTCAATTCGATTATTATATGTGGTGATTTTGACAATGATTGTAAACTGGGTGTTAAATCAATTCTTATCGAGTTCACTATCCATGTTGATATCGACACTTGGATGTGCACTGATTGGAATGTGTTTCATTTCTAGAAAGGATTTACAATGAAGTTTGCGATATTGATTTTATTTCTTTGTTTATCCACCTATATACCGAGAATGATACCAGCCTTGTTTATGGATAAGATTCAAGTGTCAGGAAAGGCAGCTACATTTTTACAGTTGATTCCATATACGGCTATGGCATCTTTAGTTTTTCCGGCCATATTATATGTGGATGAGAATATGTGGATTGGAGTAGTAGCTGGTGTTGTAGCGGTGATTGCAGCTTTAAAAAAGTTGCCTGTAATTGGTGTAGTTTTATGGAGTGTAATTGCTTGTGTAATATTATATATGTTTTTACTTTCATAGCAATGTAAAAAATTTACAATCATATTGTAAATGGTTGCAAATGATGATATAATTTAATCGGCTTCGAAAGGAAGTTTTAAGAAGGTTTGCGTCAATAGAAATCGTATTTTGCTCCTTCCTCAAGTTCACTAATGATTTCAAAGTTGACGTAATAGATTAGGCCTGAGTGAATCCGGGCCTTTTTGTATGCTACAATAGTGCTGGTGATAGTATGGAACGAATTGAAAAACAGATGCAGTTTATTTTGGAAATTGATAAAGAGAAACAAATTAAAAGAAAAACACTTCAAAGCAATGGACAAGATTTTGAGGATGATGCTCAACATGCCTGGCATATGGCTATTATGACATTATTATTGAGTGAATATGCCAATGAAGAAATCGATGTATTAAAAACAATTTCAATGTTGTTGATTCATGATCTTGTAGAAATTGATGCAGGAGATACATATGCTTATGATGATCAGGGCTTAAAAACACAAAGTAAAAGAGAAGCACTTGCGGCAAATCGTATCTTTAATCTATTGCCTGAAGATCAGGCGAAGAAAGTGTTTGATTTATGGAATGAGTTTGAGGAAAGAAAAACAGCAGAAGCCAAATTTGCCAGAGTGATGGATAATTTTCAGCCGGTGATGTTGAATGCAGCAACTGATGGAAGAATGTGGGCTGAAAATGGTGTGCATCTTGAAAAGATATTAAAGCGAAACGAGAAAACACATGAGGGTAGTGAAATGTTGTGGAAGTATATGTATGAGCATTTTATTTTGCCAAATGTAGAGAAGGGAAGAATCAAAAAGTGATTCTTCTATTTTTTGATTATACTACTATACAAAACAAAGTAGTGGTGATAAACTAGTAGTGAAAGAGGTGGTTTGATGAAAAAAGGATTCATTATATTATTTGTATGTATACTAGTGTGTATTGCAGGAGGTAGTTTTCTTGCGGTTCATTTGATTCGTAATGTAGAAGTTTCTGAAACTTCGATTGTGAAAGAACCATTAAACTATGAGAAAATAGACGCTTTTAGTTCTATTAATTTAGATTTGACAAGTATGGATGTTAAAATTGAAAAATCTAGTGAAAATGCGATTTCGTATCGTTTGCAGGATGCGAAGAAACAAAAACTGGAATATTCGGTTGATCATGGTGTTTTAACTGTAAAAGAAACAATTTCAGATAAACATTTTGTCGGTCATGATGATAATGAAGTGATTCTTTATACGACAAATGATTCTTTAAGTGTGAATGGTAATCTTGTTGCGGGGGATGTTGAAATTCAAAATGTGGCATTAAAGGATTCTAGAGTAACAAGTGTATCTGGGGATATTTCAATTGAAAATGGAAGTTTAAATAATTGTAGCTTCATCACCACAAGTGGAGATATTGAATTTGATGGTCAATTGACAGGGGATAATACACTAGAAACCACTTCTGGAGATGTAAGTGTAGAAAATATCAGTAATGTTTCAGTAACAGCTAGTACAACGAGTGGAGATATTGAAATTAAAGAAGAAGAATTAACTGGTTCTGTAACTCGAGTATTAGGCTCAAATAATGCAACATTGACATTGAATACGACAAGTGGTGATATTGAGATAAATTAAAAGGATTAACAGATACATTGGTGACATGTTGATATATTCGACATTAATGGTGTCTATTTAAGAATTATTGTATAGGTGTAAACAAAAGAAAGACTACACTTATGACAAGAACTTCGAAATATTTAAACCAAGATACAATTGCTGCTTTACAATCTTTTCAAATCGAAAAGATTGATCGTGAAATCACTGATTATTTAGATACAAACAATAAAATGAATACGTATCATTTTGAATACTGTCTCGTTTAATTAAGAGCGGTTTTGCCAACTCTGGTAAACAGATGCTTCGTTGTAAAGAATGCAAAAAACGTTTTGTTGTGGACCGTGGTCAGCTTACTTTTTATTCTCACCATGATCAATCTAAATGGAATGAACTTATCCTGGATACATTGAATGGTGTATCTCTTAAAGAAACAGCTGTTAAAATCAATGTAAATGAACGCAATGTTTTTAATATGCGTCATAAACTATTAGTTAGTCTAAAAACTGAAGAACATCCCAAATGAGGTTGAAATGAATGAAAAGTATACTCCATACAATCTTAAAGGAACTAAGATTCATGGAGTCTAACCTAAACATCGTGGAACACCTGCTACAAAAAGAGGATTATCGAATCAACTGGTTTGTATCATCACTGCAATACAGAGATTTGCTCATACAATTGCCAGAACATTAAATTATGGTAAGCCATCATTCATAGATCTATTAAGATTTGGTAAATGTCTTGAATCAAAATCTTTTGTAATGCTAGATGGTTCAAACAGCTACAACGAACTTTTAGAAAGTAAGAACTGCACA
>NZ_CAKVMR010000104.1 GCF_934772795.1 uncultured Holdemanella sp. | reverse complement strand
GACATGAATGAACAGGAGAAAATGATTTATTACTTTTTGAATTGCCACAAAGGAATGGATGATAGTAAAATTAAGGTGATGATAGAGAAGGATGAGGTGATTCAAATGTTAGAGAAGCGTGTAGAAACCATATCGGATGATCGTTGGAAGAAAATAATACAAGATTTTCAAAAACTACATGAAAATGAAGAACGAATGGAACGGCAGCTTGAAATTGAAGAGCTTCAAAGAGCAAAAGAAGAGGTTCGTAAATTACAAGAAGAGACTCGAAAAGCACAAGAAGAAGTTGAAAAGAAATCAGAAGAAGCAGATAAGAAATCAGAAGAAGCAGATAAGAAATCAGAAGAAGCTCATAAAGAAAAAGAAGAGGCTCGTAAAGAAAAAGAAGAAGCGATAAAGGCAAAACAAGAAGCCAATAAACAGGTTGAAGATGCGAATAGACAAATTGAGCAGATGAATCAAGTAATGAAGCAAGGGATTAAAGCGATGCTTGAAAATGGGATGAGTTTAGAGCTTATTTCTAAGTCATTGTCAAAGAGTGAAGATGAAATTATGGAGTTATTGAAATAGTCCTTTCTAGAAATGTAAAAAGTGAAGATGATAATTGAGTCGCCTATAATATGGCGGCTCTTTTGGTGTATAATCTATTAAAAGGAATTTAGGAATATGATTAGTAGAAGAAGAATAATAGGGTTTGCGATTGGTAAAATGTTACGTCAGGATGGTTGGGCTGAGAAGTATAATCCTAAGAATCAGTTTCGTGTAAATCAATATGATTATATGAGTTGTAAAGAATATGTGGCTGCTTTACGTGAAAAGTGGCAGGAATATGAGGATCCTGAATGTGAATTTGAAGAGTATGTGGATGTTAATAAATATTCAAATTATGATGATTATGCCTATGATGTAGATGTTTATAGAACAAGGTTAGAGTGGCGTGATGAAATGGATTGTGATTGTGAGTTTGATGTAAATCCATGTGATTTTGAATATAAAGAGTATTATGTCAAAACTTTAAAGCGGGCTTGGAAAAAGGAATTGGATCCTTATGATGAGTTTGAATATATTGATTTAGAATTTATTGATGATGTGTATGATTATAAGGAAAGAATAGATGAGTGTAGAGAGTGGAAGGATGAACATGATTCGAATGATGAATATAATGTGGATCCAAGTGAATATGAGGATGAAGATGAGTATTTGGATGCATTAAGAAAGTTATGGAAAGAAAAGCATGATTATTTTAATGAGTTTGACTCAATTAATCCAAGGAATTATTCAAGTGAATCAGATTATTCGAAAGCAATAGAAAACAAGAAGAATTGGATGAATAAGTATGATAAGAATAATGCATATAAGTTAGATCCTAGTAGTTATGATAATGAAGAAGATTACTTGGATGATTTAAGGTGTTGTTGGCAACATAAGTATGATCCGGACAAAAGAACAATTATTAGTGTAAATGATTATGATACGGAAGAAGAGTATAGAGAATCTTTAGTAAACAATTGGCAAGAAAGATATGATCCACAACATAGATTCAATAGCTTTCAATTTGAAAGATTTACTACTGTCGATGATTATTTGGTTGAATTAAATAATCGAATAGATTGGATAAACAAATGTGATCCAGAAGGAATCTTTAGTAAGATAGATCCATCTAAGTATGACAATATGTTTCAATATCAACATGACCTTGATTTAAGAAAGGCATGGAAGAACAAGTATGATCCAGATAACATTCATAATGAAATAGATCCTTGTGATTATAGTAGTGTAGAAGAGTATCATAAGGCGTTAATGAATGATTAGTGGTAATTGCAGAGCAAGACTCTGCTTTTATTTTGGTTATTTTGTTAAACGTTAGTCATAATTTAATCTAACTTAATTTTAATCTTATCTTTTATTGACAAAATATTCATAAAAGTGAATATTTATTATTTAATACTGTAAGCGTTTCACGTATAATAGAGAAGTAAGCGAGGATCGATTTATGCAAATAAGTTATAATAAGCTATTCAAATTATTAATTGATAAAGGCATGAAAAAAACAGATTTGGCTAAAGAAGCTAAGTTAACACCGGCTACACTTGCAAAGCTTTCTAAACAGGAAACTGTATCTATGGATACGTTGATTCGTATTTGTGATTGTTTGGATTGTACATTTGATGATGTAGTGGAATTGATTAAGTAGGAGAGAGTTATGGTTACAGGAGAAATTAAAAATAAAATTGATGCACTTTGGGATGTGTTTGCGGCAGGTGGATTAACAAATCCATTAGAGGTAATTGAGCAAATCACATATTTAATGTTTATTCGTGATTTGGATGTTGCAGACAATAAAAAGGCAAAAGAATCAAATATGCTTGGAATACCTTATACAAGTATATTTGCGGCTGAAGTAATGATTGGCGAGCGTAGTATTGATGGAAATCAATTGAAATGGTCTACATTCCATGACTATCCTGCAAATAAACAATATGAAATTATGCAGGAATGGGTTTTTCCGTTTATAAAGATTTTACATAGTGATAAGGATAGTGCCTATTCTAAATATATGGATGATGCGATTTTTAAAATACCAACTGCATTAGTATTATCTAAGGTCATTGATTCTTTGGATGAGATTTATTGTTTAATGGATAAAACTACAAGTATGGATATTCGTGGTGATGTATATGAATACTTGTTGTCTAAGATTGCTTCAGCAGGACGTAATGGACAGTTCAGAACACCTCGTCATATTATTCGTATGATGGTTGAATTAATGAATCCAACGCCTCAAGAATTAATTTGTGATCCAGCATGTGGTACAAGTGGATTCTTAGTTGTTGCGAGTGATTATTTAATGGAAAAATATAGAAATGATATTTTGATGAATAAACAAAATCGTGATCATTTTATGAATCATATGTTCAATGGTTTTGATATGGATAGAACTATGCTTCGTATTGGAGCAATGAATATGATGACGCATGGTGTTGAATCTCCAAATATTGAATATCGTGATAGTTTATCAGATCAAAATACAGATAACAATAAATATTCTATGATTTTAGCCAATCCGCCATTTAAAGGGTCTTTAGATTATGATTCTGTTTCAACAGACTTATTAAAGATTGCGAAAACTAAGAAAACTGAATTATTATTCTTAGCATTGTTTATTCGTATGTTAAAAGTCGGCGGAAGATGTGCATGTATTGTTCCAGATGGAGTTTTGTTTGGATCAAGTAAAGCACATAAAGCAATTCGACAAGCAATCGTTGACGACAATCGTCTTGAAGCAGTTATCTCAATGCCATCAGGTGTATTTAAACCATATGCTGGTGTATCTACAGGTATTTTGATTTTCACCAAGACTGGTCATGGTGGAACTGATAAAGTTTGGTTCTATGATATGAAAGCTGATGGATTCTCGTTAGATGATAAACGTGCTCCTGTAAAAGAAAATGATATTCCAGACATTTTAGAAAGATTCAAGAATCTAGATAAAGAAGTAGATAGAAAGCGTACTGAACAAAGTTTCTTGGTTGATAAGCAAGAGATTATTGATAATGATTATGATCTATCTATCAATAAATATAAAGAAGTCGTCTATGAAAAGGTAGAATATCCACCAACAAGTGAAATTTTAGCTGATATTGAAGCTTTAAATAGAGAAATTGATAAGAATTTGGCAGAGTTAAAGGCTTTGTTGAATGATGGAAAGGAGGAAGAATCTGAATGATAAATTCGGATTT
>NZ_CAKVMR010000103.1 GCF_934772795.1 uncultured Holdemanella sp. | reverse complement strand
TGACGAATATCTTGTGATATTTTTGACCATGCCAAAATATGTTTTGGATTGTCAAAAAACAATGTTCCATTAAAATCGAATATTACGCCTTTATATTTATGCATTATTAAACCTCTTTTGCATCTATTACTTGTCTGTACCAATACGCACTCAATTTTGGATAACGTTTTTGTGTTTCATAATCCACATAGAATAAACCATAACGTTTGTTGTATCCATTAGACCATGAGAATACATCCATTAGTGACCAAACGAAATATCCTTTGACATTTGCTCCGTCTTCAACTGATTTTAACAACCATTCCAAATGTTGTTTAATATAATCGATTCTTGGTTCATCAAAGATAATTCCATCTTCAAAATCGTCTTTATATCCCATACCATTTTCTGTAATATAGATTGCTTTATAGTTTGGATATTGATTTTTGATACGCATAATCATGTCATACATACCTTCTGGATAAATCAACCAGTCCCAGTCCGTAGTAGGAATACCTTCTTTGAATACACGTTCTCCTACGCCTTTTAATTTAAATTTCTTTGTTCCTTTTTCACCTGTACCATTGTGATGAATTTCATTTTCACCATTATAGGCTTTGATAAAATGACTCTGATAATGATTCATTCCTAGATAACAATTATATTGTGCGGCTTCTTCCATAACCTCAATATCTTTTGCATCTACACTAAATTCTCCACCATTCATTTTTACTAAATCCTGGATTACTGACATTGTTTCTTCCGTATATCTTCCTAAGAAAGTTGCATCCAACAAGAACTGGTTTGCTAAAATGTCCTCTTTTTTTGCTGCAAGTACATCTTCTGGATTGTTCGGATCTAAAGGATATTTAGTTTCTAAAGAATGGATAACACCAATCTTTCCTTTATAATTTCCCTTGTGGAATTCAAGCACAGCCTTCGCATGCGCAACCATCATGCCATGCATTGACTTAACAGCTGAAGTGATATCATATGTAATACATGGAGGGAATGTTCCTTCAATATATTGGTTGGTAGCAATTGGCCATACTTCATTAAATGTGAACCAATAAGTTACTTCGTCTTTATATTCTTCAAAACAGAATTTTGCATATTCAACAAATGCATCAATTGTTTCTCGATTCAAGAAATCTCCATTGCTATGCAAAGCATCAGGTGTATCAAAATGATGAAGAGTTACATAAGGTTCAACTCCATTTTTATGACATTCCTGGAATACTCTGTGATAAAAATCTACACCTTCTTGATTGATTTTACCCTTTCCTTCCGGAAAGATGCGTGACCATGCAATGGAAATACGAATAGCGCCAATATGAAATTGATTGCATAATTTTAAATCCACTGGATACTTATGGTAAAAATCACTAGCTGGATCTGCTTTAAAACGTCCTTGTTTTTCCAAATAATCATCCCAAGCCACTTTTCCTTTACCATATTCTCGTGTACTACCTTCACACTGATATGCAGCAGTAGCACCACCAAATACAAAATCTTCAGCAAATTTCATAGTTATTGTTCCTCACTTTCACCATTTAAAATTGAAAATACAAACTCTAATGCTTTTTCTGGATCACGTGTTAAAGCAATATATTGCTTACCTTGACATGCTACACTCTTAATTCCTAATCTATCTGTATCAATTTTTAAATCTTGATAATAGTTAGCTACCTGTGGAGCCAATACAACTAAATCGAAATCTTTTAACATGTCATAATGAGCTCCATAAGATCCAGCAGCGGTAGTCATTTTAATTCCCTTTTCTTCTGCACCTTTCGCTAATGCATTTGCAAGTAAACCACTTGTTCCTCCACCTGCACAAAGAACCAACACACGTTTACCGTCCACTACATCACCAGAAACTTCAACGCTTTCCTCAGTTTCTTCTGTTGCTGTTTCTTCCTGATCTTTTAAAGCTTCTTCTTCACATTTTTCTTTATCATAAACCTTGAAGAATGGATAGTAGACAATGAAGTCAATAACTAGAACTAAAACTGCAAACAATAATGATAATAAACTAATTCCACATCCAAGAACGATTCCTAATGGAGCTGGACATGTCCATGGAAGAATATACATGAAACTGTTCATTCCTAAGAAATCAACGAACGCTTTAAATAACCAAACATTCAGAATTGGTGCACCAATAAATGGAATAAAGAATATAGGATTTAAAATCAATGGAGCTCCAAAAAGAATTGGTTCGTTAACACCGAATAATACTGGAATAGAACTTGCTCTACCAACTGCCTTCAACTCTTTAGATTTTGCCATAAACGCAAACATTAAAGTAACGACCAAAGTGGCTCCTGTTCCACCCAAAGTAGCAACAAATTGTTGAACACCTGGTGTTAAGATGTTATTTGCATGCTCACCAGCTTGATATAATCCTAGGTTGTTTGCGATATTTACATAATAGATAGCTGAAACCGCTGGTTCTACAATAGATGGTCCTTGAATACCAACAAACCAGAACATAGCCATTGCTCCGTAAATGATAGCTAATCCTAAATATCCATCAGCAGCAGTAAACAATGGTTTAAAGAATTCAATTACGGCTGCAGCAAAGTTAATACCTACTAAATCTCTAAACACGATATCAAATAAAGCTAATAGTAAAATTGAAATAGCAAATGGAATAACATCAGCGAATGTTTGAGAAATATTAGGTGGAACTTCTTTTGGCATGTGAATTGTAATATCTCTTTTTACACAGAATTTATAAACATTACAAACAAAGAATGCAACAAAGAATGCACTCAACAAACCTTTAGACCCCATATATCCGCTTGCAAAGCCTTCTTTAATAGGGTCAGCAGCAATCAACAATAAACCAACAACTCCGGCCATGAAAGTGGAAATATTATTAATTTGTCGATTAATTGGTAATTCACGGTTAAAGCTATCTGCTAAGTTTTTTGCGGTAGATCCTGCAACTAATACAGCTAAAATTCCCATTGAATAATTATATGGTTTCAAAATCATACTTTCAATATTAGCTGGCCAGTAATATCCAAAAATATTAGGTACATATGCAATCAGCATAAAGATACTTGAGAATAATACCACTGGCATCGCGGACATAAAGCCATCACGAATTGCCTTAAGATATTTATTTCTAGAAACCTTTTCAAAAAAAGGTTTCATTTTTTCGATTTTAGCAACTAAATTATTCATATAGACTCTCCTATTAATTATCTATAAATGTCTAAAAGATTATTCACAATATCTTTCAATAGAATTGTTGTCATTAAATGATCTTGTGCATGTACTGTGATAAATCCAATTTCAACATTTTCACCTCTAGCCTCTTGTTGAAGCAAAGTTGTTTGTGATTTATGTGCATCGTTTAAAGATTCATTTGCTTCGTCAATCAACTTTTTACATTCTTCAAACTCTTTTGCCTTAGCTTTTTCAATAGCTAATAATAATTTTGATCTTGCTTCTCCTGAATACGCAACAATTTCAAATCCAATCAATGATACTTCTTCTTTAGTCATTTTCTTTTCTCCTTTTCCGATTCGGCCTTATCGTTTACACCATTAGTGTAAGCGTTTTCCAATCAATTGTCAACACATTCAAACACTTTTTAACACTTTTTCAAACATTTTTTAACATTTATGTAATATATAAGTGCTTTTTATACATAATCTGTTTGATTTTGTTTGTTTTATGTTGACTTGATGACTTTCCAATGCTATCGTTTAAGCATAGAAGAGGATATCAATATGTTAAAAAAAGAACGTTTAGTAAAAATTGCACATAAAGTCAATCAAAATGGAATCA
>NZ_CAKVMR010000102.1 GCF_934772795.1 uncultured Holdemanella sp. | reverse complement strand
CATAAAAAAATACCCGTTGTGACAGCACAACGGGATGTTTATTTGTATAGATGTATAAATATTGCGGGAAGTTGACGTGTTTATTTACTCTCCTTCTGAAATCGTTTACAATCATCTTAGGAGGTTTTGTATCATGTATAAAATTATAGAAGTGAAACAAAGCGTATTTGAAGATAATAATAAAGATGCGAACAAATTAAGACAAGAATGCAAAGACAAGGGTGTATTCTTATTAAACGTTATGTCAAGTCCAGGAGCAGGTAAGACAACAACTCTATCTAGAACGTTAGAAAAATTAAAAGATACATTGCGAATTGGCATAATGGAAGCGGATATCGATAGTGATGTGGATGCCAAAACCATCAGTGAATATGGTGTACGTACGATTCAGTTACATACAGGTGGTATGTGTCATTTAGATGCAGATATGACACGTCAAGGCTTATATGAAATGGGTATGGAAGATTTAGATTTGGCTGTCCTTGAAAATGTAGGTAATTTAGTTTGTCCTGCTGAATTTGATACGGGATCCACTAAAAATGTGGCTATTTTAAGTGTTCCTGAAGGGGATGATAAACCTTTGAAATATCCATTGATGTTTCAAGTGTGTGATGTGGTTCTTATCAATAAAATGGATGTGTTGCCATACTTTGATTTTGATGTAGAAAAATGTAAAAAGAACATTCTGTACCGAAACCCAAATGCGAAGATTTTTGAGGTGTGTGCTAAAACGGGTGAGGGAATTGATGATTGGTGTAATTGGCTAGAAAATGAAGTAAAAGCCTGGAAGGAATAATATGGCATATCGAGATAATATTGATAAACTGGCAAGGCGTATCACAGATCGTATTCCGGCAAAAGTGAAAAAGTTATCGGAAACAGATCCTGAATATGAGTGTTTAAATGAAATATTAAATGATGAACAATGCGATTTATGTTTGTGCTTTGAAGTGCGCAAACCACTTTCTTTTGAAGAAGTAGTGAAAAGAATTGGATGGCCAGCAGGAAGAGTGAATCGTGTATTAAATGAAGTGTGCGATATCGGAATGATTGAATACAATTGGGAAAATGTGGATCATCATAAACAGTTTGTGCTTCCTCAATTTGTGCCTGGAGCCGCTGAATTTATGGTGATGAATAAAGATCTTGTAGAAGAACATCCAATTGTTGCGGATTTCTTTGAAAAGATGACGCGTTTACCACTTGAAAAAGTAACGCCAATGGTTCCGCCTGGAGGAGCAGGCATTGGTATGCATGTCATTCCTGTAGAAAAGGCGATTCATGCAAATCAGCAAGCGGTAAGTGTAGAAAAGATTTCACATTGGTTGAATAAATACGACAAGTACGCACTTTCTCCATGTTCATGTAGAAGACAACAACGTGTTAGAGGTGAAGGAACTGGAGATGTAGAAGCCGATGTTTGTATCGCGGTTGGTGATATGGCTGATTATGTTGTGCAAACGAATAAGGGTGGACATTATTGTACGTATGAAGAAGTGATAGAGACTTTAGAGCGTTGTGAAAGAAAAGGCTATGTCCATCAAATTACCAATATTGATGGAGAGGATAAGATTTTTGCGATTTGTAACTGCGCACATGGCGTATGTAACGCATTAAGAACGAGTCAATTGTTCAATACGCCAAATATGTCGGCCAGTGCTTATAGAGCGCATGTGGATAGTGAAAAGTGTGTGGCTTGTGGAAAGTGTGTGGAAATTTGTCCGGTTGGAGCGGCAAAATTGGGACAAAAATTATGTACAAAATCAGGTCCAGTGTCCTATCCTAAACAAGAACTTCCGGATGCAGTAAAGTGGGGGCCTGAAAAGTGGAATTGGAATTTTAGAGATACAGCTAAAATAAATTGTTATGAAACCGGTACATCTCCTTGTAAGAGTGCATGTCCTGCCCATTTACCAGTACAAGGCTATATTAAGATGGCTAAAGAAGGCCGTTATTTAGATGCTTTAAAGTTGATCAAAGACTTTAATCCATTTCCAGCTGTTTGTGGAGCTATATGTAATAGAAGGTGTGAACAACAATGTACGCGTGGATTGATTGATGAACCTTTAGCTATTGATGAAATCAAGAAGTTCATTGCCGAACAAGAACTTCATGAAGACAAGCGCTACATTCCATTATGTGAAAATGTTGAAGGCAAATTCTTCACAAATAAGATGGCCATTATTGGTGCGGGTCCTGCTGGTATGAGTGCAGCTTATTATTTAAGAATAATGGGCTATCCAGTCACAATATTTGAAAAGGAAGAAAAACCAGGCGGTATGTTGGTATATGGTATTCCATCTTTTCGTTTAGAAAAGTCTGTGATTGAAGCTGAAATTGAAGTGTTAAAAGCTATGGGCATTGAATTTAAGTGTGGCATAGAAGTAGGTAAAGATATTTCTTTGGATGATTTAAGAAAAGAAGGATATGAAGCATTCTATGTGGCCATTGGTGCTCAAGGATCTAGAAAATTAAATATTCCAGGTGAAGAAAATAAAATGGTTGAATCTGGAATTGATTTCTTGCGTAAAGTCAATAAAACAGAAGATCCAAATTTAATTTCTGGAGATGTGGTTGTTGTTGGTGGCGGAAATGTGGCGATAGATGTAGCTCGTGCAGCTTTAAGAAGTGGAGCACAAAAGGTACATTTATGTTCTTTAGAACAAGAATGCGAAATGCCGGCAAGTCTTGAAGAAGTATCAGAAGCTAAAGAAGAGGGTATTTTGCTTCATTGTGGCTGGGGTCCAAAGGAAATCTTAGAAGATTCCATTGTGTTTAAGCAATGTGTTAGTGTAAAAGATGAAACTGGAAGATTCAATCCAAGCTATGATGAAAATGTTTTGGAAACTATGCAGTGTAGTCATGTCTTTCTTTCGATTGGACAGAGTATCATTCCAATTCAAGGATTTGATGTAGAAGTCAATCCAAATGGAACAATCAAAGCCGATGGTACAACTCTTCAAACTTCAATTGAAGATGTATTTGCGGGTGGTGATGTGTATACAGGTCCAAAATTTGCGATTGATGCGATTAGCCATGGTAAAGAAGCAGCAGAATCGATGCATCGATTTGTGCATAAGGGTCATTCTTTGACAATTGGTAGAGACTTACATTTATTTAATGAATTCGATAAGAATAACGCATTGATTGATATTGATTTTGATCATGCCAAACGACAGATTCCTGGTATTAAAAAAGGCTTAGGTGAAAAATCATTTAGAGACTTGCGTTCAACATTTACAGAGGAACAAGTTAAGATTGAAGCCAATCGATGTCTAGGATGTGGTGCAAGTATTGTGGATACAAATAAATGCATAGGTTGTGGTTTGTGTACGACAAAATGTGAATTTGATGCGATCCACTTAACACGTGATATCAAGGATGGTGCAAGAATGGTGAAGGCCGAAGATAAGATGAAGGCAATCTTACCATATGCTGCTAAACGCCAGATCAAGATCATTCGTAATAAGAAGAAATAGTATGCATGAATTAGGAATTGTTGTACATATTTCAAAAACATTAGAAGAACTTGCCCAAGAAAACAATATTACAGATATTCGTAGAGTAACTTTACAAATTGGAAAAGTAAGTGGAATCGTTCCTGAGTATTTAGTGGATTGTTGGAAATACTATAAGAAAAAGGTTCCTTTAATCGAAAACTCAACATTAGAATATGAGTGGATTGAAGCCATTACGATTTGTAACGAATGTGAAAAAACGTATGATACGATCCAATATGGAAGAGAGTGTCCATATTGTAAGAGTGAGCATACGGTTCTACTACAAGGAAATGAGTGTCTCATTAAGGAGATTGAGGCTGAATAAGTCTCTAAAAGGCGCTTTTTTTGATTTTTATTAGAAAAAGCGTCTTTTTTTACGTATAAGAGTATGTAGGAAATGCCTACTAGAAATGAGGTGCTCATGCGTAGCGCAAATTTATTAAATGATTTCGCCTTTAAGTATGTCTTTGGCGAAGATTGTAAAGAGGCGAATGATGCCTTAAAATCATTACTCACTGTATTTTTAGAAAGGAAGGTGAATAGTGTTGTTGTAAAGAATTCAGAAATGGTAAAAGACTATAGTAAAATGAAGAGTCCACGATTAGATTTATTAGTCGAATTTGATGATCAAACAACGGT
>NZ_CAKVMR010000101.1 GCF_934772795.1 uncultured Holdemanella sp. | reverse complement strand
GGAATAGGCAGACGCAACGGACTTAAAATCCGTTGGGAGAAATCCCGTGTGGGTTCAAGTCCCACCGTCCCCACCATCGTTTATTTACAATCAACAAGTTACGGTTCCGTAGCCAAGTGGTAAGGCAATAGACTGCAACTCTGTGATCATCAGTTCAAATCTGATCGGAACCTCCAATTACATGGGGTCGTGGCGGAATAGGCAGACGCAACGGACTTAAAATCCGTTGGGAGAAATCCCGTGTGGGTTCAAGTCCCACCGTCCCCACCATTTTTTGGAAAACTAAGCTAGAGACAAATGTTTCTAGCTTTTTTCGTGCATATTTGGACAGTTTGATGACCAAATTTACCATATATAAATAAATCTTTAAATGTATTGGTAAAATAATACTAAAGAGAGGGATACAGTATGAACTGGATTGAAAAAACAACAAAGAAAAGAATAGCCGAATTGGATGAACATCCAGAATTGAATTCAACTGATTTTGAAGAAAAGGGAAACAAAATGATGAAGGATATTAAATTCTATGTAATTCTAATCCTTGCAGCCGCATTGGTTTTAGCACTTTGGTATGATTGGAATCATCCAGAAATTAATATATTCCCAATTTTATTCCCTATATTAGTGTAATAAGGTTTAGTTATGAGTTGGCTTGATAAAATAGCGAAGAAACGATTGGCGGAATTGGAGGAGCATCCAGAATTGAATTCAGATAAATTTGGGGAAAAGATGAGTACTCTTTATTTCGCAATCGTTTTATTGATTGTTGCCATACTTATTCTTTTGTTTTGGTATGACATTAACCATTTTGAAATCTGGATCTTTCCAGGGAGATAAAAAAAAGCCACATTTGTGGCTACAATAACATAAATCCAATACCTACGATAACTCCAGTTATAAATAGGATGGAAATCGTTCTTAAAATATCTTTCTTTCTTGCTTCATAACGAATCATGACGATTAAGCCAAGTCCTGCATTTGTGACAAGACCTGCTAGTAGGGATCCAAAAGATAGTTCACCAGCTGTATAAAGCTGAGTTAGAACAACTGTGGCTGCACAGTTAGGGATAAAACCGAATAATGCGGCAATAATAGGTTGGAATAAATTATCTTGAAGCAAGATCATAGATAATGTTTTTTCTCCAATCAACTCCATTAATAATGTTAATACAAAACTAGTAATAAAGATGAATACATAGATTTTTAAAGACCGTAATAGGGCACTGATCCATAATGGATATTCCGGGTAACAACATGGACAGCTTGATCCGGAACTTTCTTCTTCCTCATATTCTTCATCATCATAATCCTCTTCTTCCATATCTTCGAAGCGGAGGATTTTTTGATTGCGAAATAATACGTGATCGGTAAACAATCCAACGATGATCGCAATAACGAGTTTTAGTCCTAAAATACCAAGTAGAGATGAATACATCTTAGGATTACTAATAAGAATTGGGATGGCTTCATCGCTTGTCGCAATCATAACACTGACAAGTGTTCCAAGGGTAATGTTATTTTGGACAAACAACATGGCGGCTAGAATACTAAAGCCACATTGTGGAATCAGTCCGACGAGTGCACCTAGAATGGGTCCGAGTTTTTGGAGTCCAAAGAAAAGCTTATCGTCTTGCGTATTCTTTCTTTCAAAAACTTCTAAAACACAATATGTGACATACAACAAGGGAAGCATGGCCCACGTATCGTGTATTGTATCTAAAATAATGTCTATAAAATTCAAAGGTAGTTCCTCCTAACTTACATAAGTATACACATTTTTTCAAAAATTGCACGTAAAAAGCAGGAAACTAATCAATAGTTCCTGCTCTGTCGTTGATTGTGATTTTTTTATTTCTTAATCGAACTTGAATATAATCGTGTACACCTGCATAGATTAGCGCAAAGATTGGAACACCTAAGAACATTCCAACAATGCCAAATAATGCACCACCTATAGTGACTGAGAATAGGATCCAGAAGCCTGACATTCCTAGTTTATCTCCAAGCACAATGGGTTTAATGATGTTTCCATCGCATTGTTGAAGGATGAAGATAAATATCGCAAAGATCAAGGCTGAGAATGGATCAATCAAACATAAGATGATGATGACGGGAATAGCGCCTAAGAATGGTCCAAAGACGGGAATGACATTAGTGACACCTATAATGAGGGCGATCATACTTGAGTATGGCAACTTTAATACTAAGGCTCCAAAGTAACAGATCATACCGACAATAAAGGAATCAATGATGTTTCCAACGATATATTGTTCAAATACAGTCTTCGCATCGTTTGTCCATAGTGTTAAGTAGTTCGCAAAGTTTTTATCAAATAATGAGTAGTTTAACTTTTTGATTCCCTTAACAAGTGTTTCACGGTCCAATAAGATATAGAATGCGGAAACGAAAGCTAAGATCAAGTTAACGAATCCTTTCACAAAGCTATATGAGTAAGAAGCAATTTTAGGAATGGATTCGGTTAGTACACTTGTAATTTTCTTTGTGACGTCAAAATTGATCAGTATTTGTTCGACTTGTTTTTCTGAAATGTTCAATTTGTACGCAAAATCTTTTGTGTATCCAATTAATGTATCAGAATAAACTGCAACGTTTTTAGAGAATTGTCGCACAGAATCAATCGTATTCGGAATTATAATGGAGAAAAATAAGATCAAGAATCCAATGGCTAAAATAAACACAAGAGCAGTTGATAGAATTCTTTTGTGGTTTTTGCGCATTGGAATATTTCCAAGTAATTTTTCTTCAACCCATTTTTGCGGATTGTTTAATATAAACGCCAATCCAATTCCAAGAAGGAAAGGGAATAGTATCGTCAATATAAACTGAATGGCTCGTTTAATGTCTTTAAACTTATTCAATATTGTAAAAAACAAGATTGCGATAATTAAAGATGCTGAATAAACGATGATTCGCTGCTTCATTTCTTGGGTTAATTTAAAATGCATTTAAGTAAGACTCCTTCCATACCATATATAATAGCATCTAGAAAAAAATTATAAAAGCCATTATAATAGTCGTATGGAAAAAATATTTGAAGGGGCCATTTCCTGCAAAGCCCTATTAGAAGCAGGGTCTCGAGATTGTAAAAAACTATATATTGATAAGAAAAAGAATACAAAAGATACAAGATATTTGGCTAAAATTGCCAAAAGTAAAGGTTGTGAAGTCATCTTTAGTTCGCGAGATGAAATTAATGAGTTGGCTACAGGTAAAACGCATGGTGGTATTTTACTTCTAGCTGAAGAAAAACAAATTCCACAACTTGTTCAAGCACATGTTCATGGCTTTCTTTGTTACATCGACGGAGTTGAAGATCCATATAATTTAGGAAGTATTTCAAGAACACTATATGCTTCTGGATGTGATGCGATGATCCTTCCAAAAAGAGACTGGAGCTTTGCCGAACAAACCATTCTAAAGGCAAGTGCCGGAGCTTATGAAAAACTACCTATTTATTTTGTGGATTCAGATGAAGAATTGGTAGACTATTGTAAAAAGCATGAACTTCCTATTTTGTGTGCCCACAGAAAAGATGCCGTAGGACTTTATGACTATACGTTTGAATCCGACTTCTGTTTATGCTTAGGTGGAGCCTTAAGAGGACTAAGTTCAACTATTACTTCAGCTTCCAAACAAAATATTGTCGTAGAATACGGAAGAGATTTTAGAAATGCTCTAGATTCAGCCAGTGCTGCAGCTGTATTTAGTTTTGAGATATTAAGACAAAAGAAAGTCAAAGCGAATTAAATTGCTTTGACTTTTTAATTTGTCGAATAAATATTTTGTGCTAATTCTGGATCCGCAAAATCAACAATGATGATGTCATAATTCTTTTTCTGCCAATCATATCCTTTTAAATATGTATTAATCTTCTTCGCGTACTTCTTTGGAAAACCAATCTTACCTTTACCACTCGTGGAAATAAAATTTAAATAAAATGTAGAATCATTAGACATAGCGTTTTCTAATCCGTATTCAGTCGCATTAATAAAATCTCGATAATCATCTTTATTCAAAATCAGGTTGAAGTCGTTGGTAATTTTCAGTATCATATAATTGTCTAAGAGGACGGGTAGAAATCACAAACTTTGCACGGTGAGGATTTCTACCTTTTTTTATTTACGTCCAATCCTTTCTAAAAATACTGTAACAAAAAAAGATAGAGAAATCTCCCTAAAAGTGTTTAAAGGTCATCTCTATCTCAGATCTAGAATCCCTATGACTTTTAAAGGTTGATTTATCCCTATCTAGATAATATGAAGTGACCTCCTATTGTCAATACGTGGAT
>NZ_CAKVMR010000100.1 GCF_934772795.1 uncultured Holdemanella sp. | reverse complement strand
CGATATCGGGATGCAATGAGCTCTAAGCACAGTAAATAAGCGGATAATTACCACCCATTTGCAAAAGAGGAGCTTTTGGAATAAAAGATACGGCCATAATTGCACTGTTGATTTCATTAAATGTCAGCCAATACTTAACTAAATCTTTATACTCTTCAAAAATAGTGTGACAATATTTTTCATATAAACCAATGGTTTCACGGTTTTGCCAACCGCCCAATTTTTCTTCCATATATAAAGGGTCATCATAATGTGAAATCGTAACTAATGGTTCAATGCCATACTTATGTAACTCTTCAAATACACTACGATAGAAATCTAATCCTTCCTGATTTGGCTTTTCATCATTACCATTTGGATAAATTCTTGGCCAAGAAATGGACATTCTAAACATTTTAAAGCCCATTTGCGCGAACAGGGCAATATCCTCTTTATAATGATGATAAAAATCTGTACCAATGTGGTTTGGATAATAATATCCATCTAAACATGCATATTCAGCCCCTTCAGGTAAAGTACCACCAAACATACTGATTTTACCTGTTGTACCATCTGCATTTTTATATGTCACATAACGAGGTGTATCTTTTGTAGCACCTGTTGTTACGTCTGTCATAGCGGGGCCTCTTCCACCTTCGTTCCAGCCACCTTCATATTGGTTGGCAGCCGTAGCTCCTCCCCAATAAAAATCTTTAGGAAAACTCATTTAATTTACCTGCTTTCTATTAAATTATATTTGATAAAACTCTTATACAATCCATCATGCTCTACATCATCTGTAATTTCATCACATACAGCCTTACACTTTTCTGTACCATTACCCATACAAATGCCAATATCAACGTGTTGTAAAAGCTCAATATCATTGTCCGAATCCCCAATCGCAATCGTAGATAAATCTTCTAATCCGATATGTTTTAATAAGATATCCGCTGCATCCGCCTTATGAATACCCTTAATACTGATTTCTCCAGACACATCGCGAATCATAGGAATGGTATTTTTTATGATGTTGAAATGTTCATGCAAATCATTATAGATTTGGTCAAAGTTATTTATAGTACATAAAAAGGAGATTTTATTCACTTCATAAATTTGTTGCGAACCATCCACTACGATCATTGAGCTCGTAAAGTCTTCAGCACTTTCTGGCATAAAATTCTTAAACGCTTCTTGCATCCAATCGTGATAAAGTGTATTGACATACATGCCATGATTACATTCTAAGTAATAGCCAATCTTGTTTTTCTCGAAATACTGGATCAAAGCTTGAATATCATTCTCATCAAAAGTCAAATGGCGAATACATTGACCTTCATATTCAATGTATCCACCAGATGAACAAATAATTCCATCAAACCCAACATCTAATATGGATTCGAATAATTCGGCTTTACATCTTCCCGTATTCAAGAAAACATAATGACCATTCTTACGCGCATTTTGGATAGCGTAGACAGCACTTTCAGGTATCTGTTGTTTATTATCTAGTAAAGTGCCATCCACATCTACAAAAATTGCGTATTTCATTAATCTAAATCTTCTCCATTTGAAGAAATAACTTTCTTATACCAGTCAAAAGAATCTTTTTTACTACGATCCCCTTCACCAGTTCCATCATCTTGATAGTCTACATACACAAAGCCATAACGCTTGTGCATTTCACCAGTAGAAGCCGATACTAAGTCAATGCATCCCCATGGAGTGTAGCCCCATAATTCAACACCATCAATTTCAACGGCATCCTTCATAGCTTTGATGTGATCACGCAAGTAATCAATACGATATGAATCGTGAATACTTCCATCTTCTTCCACTGTATCTTGTGCTCCCAAACCATTTTCAACAACCATCAAAGGCAATTGGTAACGATCATACATGTAGTCTAAAGATAAACGAAGTCCCGTTGGATCAATTTGCCATCCCCAATCACTCGCTTTCAAGTATGGGTTTTTCACACCGAACATCATGTTTCCACCTTGATTAGCTAATACTTCAGGATCATCTGAAGCACAGTTTGACATATAGTAAGAGAAACTAATGAAGTCTACTGTACCATTCTTTAATGTTTCTTTTTCTTCCTTTGTTAAACTAAATTCAATTCCATTTCTTTCATATTCCTTTAGTTTATAAGCAGGATAATACCCACGAGCTTGTACATCACAATAGAAATAGCTTCCATTAAAGCTAGACCAAGCTTTTAAAACATCTCTAGGCGCACATGTGTGAGGATAAATCATTCCATATCCAATCATATTTCCCACTTTATTATTTGAATCAATTTCATGTAAAATTTGAACAGCTTTTGCGCTCGCAATCAATTGGTGTTTAGCTGCATTCGCAATCTTTTGTGGATCACGACTAGGAACACCTGCAGCCATCCAGCCACCAAATCCTAGACAGTTAATTTCATTGAAAGTTAACCAGTATTCAACTTTACCTTTATATCTTTCACCAACAGCCTTTACATAACGACAGAAACATTCAATCGTTCTTTCATCAGACCATGATCCCCATTTATTTGTAAGTCCAACTGGTGTTTCATAGTGAGACAAAGTCACTAATGGTTTAATCCCATGTTTTAAACATTCATCAAATACATCATCATAAAATTTCAAACCTTCTTCATTTGGTTCTTCTTCATATCCCAATGGGAAAATACGCGTCCAGTTAATTGACATACGGAATGTTTTATATCCCATCTCTCCCATTAAAGCGATATCCTCTTTATAACGATGATAGAAATCTGCGCCTTCGTGACTTGGATAATCATATCCTTCATAACATCCAAATACAGCATCTTCTGGTGCATCTAAACCAAACATCATATCGGCATGTACAACACCATCACTTGTTTTATATGTTACCTTTCTTGGTTGTGTTCTAGAACCACGAGTACAACAGTCTGAACTGCTGACACCTTTTCCACCTTGGTCCCATCCACCTTCATATTGGTTGGCTGCAGTTGCGCCTCCCCATAAAAAATCTTCTCTAAATGACATAAATAATCCTCTTTCTATTTTAAGAAACAAATGCCTCTTCCTGATTTTACTTCATTCAATAAGATATGATCTGCTTCAGGAATATGACCAATACGATTTCTTTGTCCATCCACTTTCATATCTTTTAATACAATTTGCACTTCACCACGATAATGAGCCAAATTGTCATTTACGATAACTACATCTCCTCGATGATAGTATTCTTCATCAATTTTTCTTTCTGGAATACTCTTTTTACCATAGAACATTCTTGTCCAGCGAGAACGAATCATATAGTATGGTGTTTCTCCACATTGGTGATAAACATTATCAAATAAGATTTCTTTTTCTAAATCTGTAACACCATCATCTAATACGACTTTAAATGGAACTCTTTCTACTTCTCCATGAGGAAGTAGTTCTGCCAAGTAATCTTGGCCAACTAGTTTTGGAATATCGACATAAGCTTCCTTCATCACTTGATCAATCGCTTTAAATTCTTCTTCACTCGCAAAGGCATTACCGAAGATGATTTCATCCACATCACCTACCGCAATCCAATGGCGAACTTGTAATTCAGCTGGAATCCAACGATGATCTTCAACCGTTGGAAGTCCATCGTGTACGGGCCATGGACCGTGTGTGTTTTCTTCATTGCTAGAAATAAAGACTGCACTTGGAATACCTAAATTAGAAAGTTCTTTATTAACTTCACGAATGCTTTCTAAGTCGGATGCCGTATAGCGTTCTGGATAGAAGTTGTGGCAAGTTGAGAAATTCTTTGGATTTGCCCCATTTTCCAAAGCCATACGAACGGCTTGAATCATACAGCTTGATAATTCAATTGTGATGTTGTAAGGGTTGTTGATTAAAGTTACATCTCTTTGATCAAAATAGGGAAGGTCCATACGAATAATATCGATTCCCATTTCTTTAAAAATTGAAATATCACTTTCGCTAGCACCCATTTTCTTTAAGAATGCAGTGTTGCAGTCGCCAGACACTTTCATTCCATATTTATGTGCTAGATCACAAAAGTTTTTAAAGTATTCAAACACTTCTTCTTTTGTTCCCGGAACACTGAACATACTCGTAAAGATTTTTGTGAAGCCATAATGGCTAGCCATTGTTAAATAGTTTTCGATTTCCTCCATAGTTTCTTGTTCTGGATATAAAGAAACGCCTAAAATTGGTTTTTTGACTGGTTTTGTTTCACCTAAAAGTCCCATAATTAATTTTTCTCCTCTTTTTCTAAAAAATAACGACGCCAGCGTTTAGGCCTGACGCCGTTTTAATACTTATTATTCAGCTTCTGCTGCTAATGCTTCCT
>NZ_CAKVMR010000099.1 GCF_934772795.1 uncultured Holdemanella sp. | reverse complement strand
GTGATAAGAAAAATTCGTAGATTTCCTTTAAATTAGGAACATTCTACGAATTTTTATATTTTCATGAATAATTCAGGATTTCTTTTAATTCCATACATCAATGATACCATATCTAGTGTAAAATATTTTCAAAAGAAAGAAGGAATGTTTATGAACCCAATCATTCAAAATTTATTTGATCGCAAGTCATGTCGTATTTTTAAAGATAAAGAAATTTCACAAGAAGACAAAACACTGATACTTCAAGCAGCTATGCAGGCACCAAGTGCAGGAAACCAACAGATGTATACAATTATTGATGTACAGGATAAGAAACTTCAAGAAACACTATCTAAAACGTGCGACAATCAACCCTTCATCAATCAGGCCAAGATGGTTTTGATTTTCTGCGCAGACTTTCAAAAATGGTATGATTTGTTTAACTATGAAAATTGTAATCCTAGAAAACCAGGCGTAGGCGATTTATTATTAGCCACAACGGATGCGACCATTGCCGCACAAAATGCAGTTGTAGCTGCCGAAAGTTTAGGCATTGGATCTTGTTACATCGGCGATATTCTAGAACAGCATGATCTTCATAGAGAATTATTACATCTTCCAGAATATGTGGTCCCTGTATGCATGTTGGTACTTGGATATCCTGCAGATGATCATTTTAAAAGACAAAAACCTGAGCGTTGCAAATTAGAAGATATTGTTTGTGTTGATCACTATCAAAGAAAGAATGAACAAGAACTCAAAAATATGTTTGAACACAAAGTTGGAAATAAGAAACTAAGTGAATGGACAGAAGCGTTCTGTAAAAGAAAATACAACTCTGATTTTTCAAAAGAAATGACACATTCTGTACAAAAATATATTGACCAATTTAAAAGTGAAGCCGATTAAGACTTCACTTCTTTTCTTATAGTTTTAAAGTAATATTTACACCATCACGAACCGCTTCCAAAGCCTGGGCAACACTGGATGCATCACCAAATAAGTATGTTTCTTTTCCCGTTTCTCTAATAGCTTCATATAGACTTGGATCTGGTTTTGAACCTGTCGCATATACGATAAAGTCAAATTTTCCTAAGTTTTGTGTTTCTCCACCTTTTTCAACCTTAACACCATCTTCTACAGATACGAGTTTTGTTTCTGTTAAAGCTGTTATTGGTAAACCTTGAATACGAGTCATTGTAGAAACTAAGTTTGCCGGACACTCTCCGTCATCAATATTCTTTTTCATTTCTAAAATTGTAACATGCGCATCCGGGTGCTTTTCACAAATATATTCACTGGCTTCAACACCAACCATGCCTCCACCTACGACAAGTATATTTCCGTGAACATCGACTTTATCGTCTAAAACATCATGTGCTGTATAGGCATTTTCATTGGGTCTATTCGGAATAGAACCGTTGCATACGAGTACCACATCAAAATCATGAACATCATTCACATTCACTTCATGATTTAAATGAACTGGAATATGTAGTCTTTGACATTCACTTTCTAAATAATCAATCCATTTATGCATTTCTTTTTTCGGTGTAATCTTGCTGGCAAGATTGATCTGTCCACCTAACACACCACTTTTTTCAAAAACTTCTACATCAAGTCCTCTTAAAGCACACATTCTTGCAGCACTTAAACCACCGATTCCGCCACCTACAATCATCACTTTTTTATTCGAAGTAGCTGGTTCCATCTTCATTTCTGTCTCATGACCACAGAATGGATTGATAACACAGGTTCCGCATAAGCGCTTTGTTTGTTGTCCAACACATCCTGCAAGGCATCCTGTACAAGGTGCAATTTGTGCATCTTTATCTTCTTTTGTCTTCTTGACAAAATCTGCATCCGCCAATAAAGCACGACCTAGTACAATACCATCGACTTTGTCTTCTTCCACTAAAGAACGAGCCAGCTTAGCATCATTGATTTTTCCCACCAACAACACTGGTACATGACTGATTTCTTTGATTCTTAATGCTTCTGCCAAATTAGTTGCACACTCTTCTCCATGACTAGGCATGATTTTATTTGGCAACTCATATTGAGATCCACCCGAAATTTCAAAGGCATCCACGCCTCGTTTTTCGAGTTCTGGTATCAATTGAAGTGTATCTTCAATAGTATTGCCTCCACAAATTTTTTCTGATCCTGACATACGCAAAATAATTGGAAAATCATTTCCACATTTATCTTTTATTGCTTCTACGACTTCAAATAATAATCGAGCGCGATTCATTAAATTACCACCATATGCATCTGTTCGCTTATTTTTTAAAGGACTTAAGAAAGAGCCTAGAAGCATATATCCGTGAGCACAATGAAGTTCAATTCCATCAAAACCAGCTTGTTTTGCCTGATAAGAAGTATTCGCATACATAGAAATAATATTTGGGATTTCTTCTATTTTTAATTCACGAGTTTGTTGATACATAGAATTTAAATAGCCACTACTAGAAATTGGTGTAACCCCAAAGAATGAAGAGATACTTTCTGGTCCTGGATGCGTAATTTGAGGAATGATTTTTGTTCCATACGCATGGATCTTATCCGTAAATTTCTTGTATTCCAAAATGCTTTCTTCACTTCTAAAACATAGCGTATTTCCTAAATAAGGTGTATTAGGATCAACACTTGTCGCATCCGTAATAATACATCCTACTTCGCCTTTAGCTCTTTCAAGCCAATATGCCTGTTCTTGTAGCGTAGGAATTCCCGTTTGATCTCCATACCCTAAAGACATAGGAGCCATAAATGTACGATTTTTTAAGATCATCGAACCAATTTGAAGTTCATCAAATAATGTTGTCATATCGCTACCTACTTATTAATTTCTAATACGGCATGATATGCATCTTTAAATGCATCTAAGGCAATACCTGCTTTCTTGCAGTCACCAACGATGTATGTAGGAATATCTAAATCTGCATACATACTTGTATCATTTGCCTTTGATCCTACAGCCATAATCACACTGTCATATGGATATTCTTTGCCACTTGCAACAACGACATGATCATCAATTTTTTCTACAGTTGCATTTGTTTCAATCGTGATTGGCATTTGCGCCATCGCAAATTGAGCCGTGATTTGACGCAATGGACCTAAATCTTGTAGAGCTTTTTCTTTCATTTCTAAAACAGTAACTTTCTTTTGTCTTGCTGCTAAAAATTCTGCGGTTTCAAAACCAACAAGACCACCACCAATAATGACTACATTTTCGCCTGGTACCTCTACTTTTTCACTTAATACATCATGTGCAATAATAGCTTTTTCACTACCCTCAATTGGAAGCACAAATGGACTTGATCCAATCGCTACAATGAGTGCATCCGGCTTAATTTCTTCAAGCATTTCTTTAGTAACAACAGTATTTAAGTGCACCTCAATTCCAGATTCTTGAACATCCAAAATCATTTTATCTACGGCATTCTTAAAGTCTTTTTTAGCTGAAATAGCCCCTGCCAATAAGAATTGTCCACCAAGACTTTCACTCTTTTCAAATAAGATTGGTGTATTGCCTGTTTCTTTTAAATCTAAAGCCGCTTCCATACCTGCAATTCCACCACCTAAGATGACAATTTTTTTAGAAACAGATCCAGGTTTTAAACCTAACGTTTCTTCTTCTAATAAACCTGGATTTCGCATACAAGTAATATGTTTAATAGCTGGATTGTATAGAGAAGCACAGAAGGAGTCATAGCAGCCTTGGTTACATCCAATACAATAGCGAATTTGATTGACTTTACCTTCCTTTGCCTTATTGCAGAAGTTGGCATCGGCAAGCTGAGCACGTGCCATGACAACTAAATCTGCCTTATCTTCTTCTAAGATCTTTTCGGCAAATTCAGGCGTATTGATACGTCCACATGGCATTGTCAACATACCTGTTTCCTTACGAATGCGTGCAGCATCTTCTACGTTAAATCCATTTTCAATATCAACTGGTGCCACTTCATATAATGTAGCTGCCGTTAAGATATTTCCACGACTAATGTTTAAAACATCTACACCTAATTCTTTGGCATCTTTACAAAATTCAATCACTTCTTCAACCGTTAATCCACCTTCCAACATGTCATCATGACAATCGACACGCATGAATAGTGGCATGTCTTCTGGCATATTAGCACGAATGGATTTAATACATTCTAATGGGAATTTTTTACGGTTTTCAAAACATCCACCCCACTCATCACTTCTATGATTGATTCCACCCGACAACATTGAATGTGGTAAATAGTTATGTGCGCAATGGAATTCTAAACAATCAAATCCAGCTTCTACTGCACGTTTTGCGGCTTGTCCAAACTTATCTATTATATCGAGTAATCTTTCATTTGTGATAGCTGGCACTGTATATTGTGGACTTAATGGCAAGTCATTTGGTACTAAGATTTGAGCCGTTTGATCCGAAGCCACAGCCAATCCACCTTGCCATAATTGAACGCAAGTTTTTCCTCCGGCTTCATGAACGGCATCATTTAACTTTTTAAATCCAGGAATATACTTATCTTCGGCAATCGATAAAAATCCATGTGGAGCACTCGCTGCATCGACACTTGTAACTTCAACTGTATTTAATCCGTTTCCACCTTTTGCACGAGCCACATGATACGCAATCAGCTTATCCGTAACACTCTTTCCATCTTCACTTTCTGCACTTTCGTGCGTTCCCATCGCAGACATCACAACACGATTTCTCATTTCCATACCACGTATTTGTATGGGATCAAATAATTTGTCAAACATATATTCTCCTCCTTTATGTATGTTAACTTCTTATTTCATTATACTTCAATTGTTAGCGGTTTCACATATAAAAGAAAAAGTAGGCGACAGAATTTTAATTCTACCGCCCCTTGTCAAACCGTACGTGCCCTACTAAGGCATACGG
>NZ_CAKVMR010000098.1 GCF_934772795.1 uncultured Holdemanella sp. | reverse complement strand
TTTGGTGCATACTCGTTAGCGAGCTGTTCTGCATAAATTTTATCTGTATTCATGGCTCATTGCCTCCTTTATTTGATAACTCTATGATATTATCAACGGGAGGAAAATTGAACAACACAAAGAGGATTTTGTGTTGAATTCAAAAAACTCACAAATACCGATTTGCCTCTTTCTTCTCAATAATACATCAACAACTATTATTGTAAAGCAGAGGGCAAGCCATTTCTTGTTCTGGGTCCATTCTTATTTTTCTTCGACTTTAAAATCAAATACACGATCATGTAAGTTTTCTTTTACTTCCCCTGTAAATTCAATTCTTCCATATTCACTGATTTGACTAGCGTTATGTCCTACAAAAATAGCTTGAGGTCTTGGTTCAATCACAAATTCATTGTGAGCATTATAATAACCAAATTGACGTGTATCAAATGTAAATTCGAGTGTCTTCTTTTGTCCTGGTTCTAATGCCACCTTTTTAAATCCTCTAAGTTCCATCACTGGACGATTGATAGTTGGTTGTAAAGAATGGAAATAGACTTGTACAGTTTCTTCACCATACACTGCACCTGTATTTTCTACGTCCACACTCACTTTAAAGCTATCACCTGTTTTTACGGATACATCATGAGTAAGATTTGAAATACTAAATGAAGAATAGCTTAAGCCATAACCAAATGGATATAGCGGCTGCATGACACTGGCTTCTTTTTGTGGCATGCCCTTTGTGAAAGATAGATATCCACTACCTGTTTTTGTGCCATAATAAATTGGACATTGTGCAGAAATTTTTGGGAATGTGATTGGTAAACGTCCACCTGGATTCACATCACCACTTAATACACGTGCTACAGGTCTTGCGCCTGCTGGACCTGGATACCAGCCTTCTACAATCGCATCTACACAAGGTTCTACATCACCCAAAGCTAAAGCACGACCATTGAACAATACCATAATTGTTTTCTTACCTAAACTAGATACAGCTTTGACTAATTCTTCTTGATGGAAAGGCAATGTTAAATCTGGATGGTTGATACCTTCTCCGCTTGTCGCATCTTTTCCTTGTCCCGTTACTTCACCAACTCCTAAGATGACTACATCGGCTTCTTCGCATACTTTTAAAGCTTCATCAATACGTTGTTGCCAATCGTCTGTATTCATCGATTTTCCATAACTTACAACTTCAACATCATTTAGCTCATTTTGAATAGCTTCAGATAAACTTGTCACATGGAGTGTTTCTCTTAAGTAATTATCAAAGTTTTCATCAAAAGACAAAGAAGGATCTTTAAACATTTTTGCCTTCATGGCATCAATGTCAAACATTTGTTTCGCAAATTCGGCAAAACCTTCCATTTTTGTTGCGACTTCTGGATCTACGACCATCTGTAAGAAAGAGCCCATCATAGCTGGATAGGCATAGCCTCCAAATAAACAAGATAATCTTGTCGCAAATGGTCCGACTACAGCTACTTTCTTTACATTTTTATCTAAAGGTAAAACTCCATTGTTCTTTAATAATGTAACGGATTTTGTCGCAATCTCTTCCGATAATGCATCCGCATTTGGATCATCAAATACAGCTTGCGCTTTTTCTGAATCAATATATGGATCATCCAATAGTCCCATCTCTTCGCGCATTTGTAGCGTTCTTAATACACAGGCATCTAAATCTTTCACATCGACAACACCTTTTTTTACACCCTCTACAATATGGTTATACACCGTTGTTGTCATTGTATCTGAATCGATTCCTGCCTTTAATGCCGCTCCTGCAAGTTCTGCACGATCTTCATACATGCCTTGCGTCTGGATGACACGAGGGATAGAGTGTCCGTCACATACGGCAATTCCATTAAAGCCTAATTTATCGCGTAATACATCTTGTGTCCATTTTGGATTAACAGACATAGGTAATCCGTCAATATCTGAATATGTAACCATAATACTTTGCATATCATGTTCTTTAATGGCTGCCGCAAATGGTGTGGCATAGACTTCAAATAAATCTTTCTCACCGATGTTGATGGTTGCACAATTGACTCCACCTTCGCTAGCTCCATAGCCAACCCAGTGTTTTGCCAAAGCACCACAGCGTTTTGTGAAGTCATCTCCTTGAATTCCATGCACTTCTTCACTTGTGAAACGAGCAGCCACTAATGGATCCTCTCCAAATGTTTCATCGACACGACCCCATCTTGAATCACGACTGATATCCGCTACTGGGCTCATCATAAAGTGAGCTCCAATGGCCTTTCCTTCATCCGATAAAACTTTTCCCATCTTATACGATAATTCTGGTTCAAAAGTACCGGCTAAAGCGATTGGTACTGGGAAAATTGTGGCATCTGCTGCCACTAGCCCTGAACTGGATTCATTTTGAATAATACATGGTAAACCTGTTTTTTCAATCACATATTTTTGAATTTCATTATAGCCTTGTGCCGCTTGTTTTGCGCCACCCACAAATCCTGTCGCGAATTGTGTCATACGACCTACACCTTGTGGCATAGATTCTTCAGCTTTTTCTTTTGAGAATACACCTCGATTCAGTGCCATACTTGGCATGATACATGATAATTGAATGGCCTTCTCTTCTAAACTCATTTTAGCCAAGATGTCCTTGACTCTTTGACTTGGTTTGTTCATTTTAATTCCTCCATTATTCTGTATACGCTTACAATAATGTTAAGTCATCGAATTATCAAACTATAATTTGATTTAGAAAAAAATTTCCAAAAAGAAACACGAATCATTTAACAGTCTGACACTTTTTGAAACCAAGAAAAAAAGGATGCCAAATAAAATCGACATCATTTCAAATATGTTTAAATTTAAATCCAAAATATTGAACCTTACCCAATTCAGAGTAACATACTAAGTTAACTGCTAGAAGCATACTACTTCTAGATGTGTTCGTATGCACCCTGACCTATGCCCTACAACATGGGTTCTGGGTGTTTTTTCTATAATACGGATTCTAATTCTTCTAAAGAGATAGGTCCTGGTCGTAGAATTTGTAGATTTTCTTTTGTACAATCTACAATTGTACTCGCCTGTAAAGCTTTGCACGTTCCAAGTACGATACCATCTATTTTTGGCAATTGTTCATACACATCATCACTTGTGAGTGCTGTTTTTTCTCCAGACTGATTGGCACTTGTGACTAAGATTGGACAATTCAATTCATCAATCACATCTAAAATAAATTTTTCATCGGGAATACGAATCGCAATCGTACTCAAGCCATTTGTGTATGCTGGATCTACACTCTCCTTCACTTTGACAACTAAAGTTAATGCGCCCGGTAAAAACTGATTGGCAATCTTTTCAATTCTTTCATCCACTAACGCAACTTGCTTCATTTGTTCCACATTTGAAACCATCATAGGAATTGGCTTTGTTTCCGGACGATGTTTTGCGCGTTTTAATCGTTCTAAATCGTCTAAATTTCCATACTTAACACCTACTCCATATACTGTATCTGTAGGAAGAGCAATAATTTTATGTTCATTAAATGCACACGCTACTTCGTGTACTTGATTTTTTGTATATTCTTTCATGTTTGCACCTCTGTCTAAGACATTATACATCTTTTATGATAAAATACACTAAGAAAGAAAGGATGTTTAACAATGTTTGAAAATACAATTGCGGCCATCTCCACATCTTTGCAGGATGGTGCCATTTCCATCATTCGTTTAAGTGGTGACAAGGCTATTGAAATCACTCAAAAAATCTTTGACCGTAATATCATGGATGCGAAAAGTCATACAATTCATTATGGTTTTATTATAGATGCAGACAAAAATCCTGTTGATGAAGTTTTAATTTCGATCTTTAGAGCTCCAAAAACATATACACGCGAAGACATTGTCGAAATCAATTGTCATGGTGGAACTTTTATTACTCGTAAAATCTTATCAATGGTATTAAGTGCTGGAGCCGATCTTGCCAAACCAGGAGAATTTACGCAACGCGCCTTCTATCATGGAAGAATTGATTTATCGCAGGCTGAAGCCGTTCAAGATATGATTGAGGCAAGTAATAATACGGCAGCTAGTATGGCCATTCATGGAATTAAAGGAAGTGTAAAAAAACTACTACAGCCTTTGATTGATGATTTAATGGATATTATTGCGCAGATCGAAGTAAATATTGATTATCCTGAATATGAAGATGTTGAACAATTAACGACGAATGATTTACTTCCAAAAACTAACGAATGGTTAACCAAGATTGATCGTATTCTTGCTCGTGTACAAACGGGTCAAATGTTAAAAAAAGGGATTGATACCATTATTGTAGGTAAGCCAAATGTTGGTAAATCTAGCTTATTAAATGCACTTCTTGAAGAAGATAAAGCCATCGTTACAGATATTGCGGGTACGACAAGAGACTTGGTGGAGGGTCAAATTCATATTGGCAGTGTTCAATTGAATTTAATTGATACTGCTGGTATTCGTGAATCCAGTGATAAGATTGAACAGATTGGTATTGAGAAGAGTCAAGAAAAATTAAAAGATGCCAAGTTGGTTCTTTTAGTCTTTGATGGATCTAAAGAGTTGGATGAAGAAGATAAACAATTATTAGAACTGACAAAAGATAAGATGCGTTTAATTATCTATAATAAGTTAGATAAAACTGAAGCTGATAAGGATGGCATTTGGATTTCGGCTGCCAACAAAGACATTCAACCATTGATTGATGCCTTAGAAAACTTATATCAAGAAGATTTATTAAAGGAAGATCCACTACTTTCAAATGAGCGTCAAATTGGTTTATTGAATCAAGCCAAAGAAGACATGTTGCGTGCCAAGGAAGCTATGGATATGATGGTAGAGCCTGACTTAATTGAGATTGATATTCAAGCTGCACATGATCACTTAAAAGAAATCTTAGGTGAAGTGCATAGAGAAGACTTATTAGATACTTTATTCTCTAAGTTCTGTTTGGGTAAATAGGGTAGAGGGATAAAATAAAATTATCGCCCCTCCCGTTGAACCGTACGTACGGGTCTCGTATACGGCTCTAC
>NZ_CAKVMR010000097.1 GCF_934772795.1 uncultured Holdemanella sp. | reverse complement strand
ATATCTCTCTCCTAAAAATAATAATAAACAAAAAGAAACCATTCTAGACGCCAACACTAGAATGGTTTTCTTTATTTCTAGGCATACGCATTACAAACTTTGATCACAAAACGCATCAATGCATATAAATCCTTATATGTTTCTTTTTTTATACGAACCGTACAATCATCCATCTTTTCTACATTGTCCATTCGCGATACAAAATCGGCATTACGACTATGATGGAAAGTAATGTCCATTGTATGAGACGAAGATAAAGTTGGTTTTTCATCTACTTTTAATGCTTCTTGAATAGCATATGTATATCTATTCTTCAACTCATTAAAGCTACAACACAAAGCACATTGATTGTTTAATGTTTTCTTTGTTTCCACAAATACACAACCAAGTTCTTCTTCTACTTGCTTACCATATTCACTATCACCACTTGCCAAGATAACGGGTACTCCAAATTCATCTGCTAATAAACGATTTATACCACTTTCACCAAGTTCTTTTCCATCTACGACAACTTTTCGTACCATAGTACCCCAAATTGTATGAGCCATTACGCCTGATGAGTTACAACGAGAATGATATCCGATAAATAGTGCTCCATCAAAAGAATCATCTAAACCTTCCATCATTCCAAATTCCTTATAAGCTCCATTTGCCGCTACAAAAGCTGCTCTAGAATCTAATTTTGAAGGAAGGAGGTTATCCATATTTCCATGACTATCATTGACTACAACTTCTTCGACGCCATTTTGAAATAATAAATCAATCACAAGATTGACTTCATTCATCATATTTGTACAATATTCAGAATATAAGTATCCATTTTTAGCTGTATTTGCCGGATTACTATTTCCCCAAATACCTTCAATATCGGCTGATATATATATTTTCTTCATCTAAAGCACCTCTACTGAACGATCTAAAATCCCGTTCATTTTCGCAATCGCAATACCATAATTTGTGAATGGCACATGCTGTTTCTTACACTCCTTTACGCGAGACTGCACTTCTTTTTCATTTAACATACATGCACCACAATGAATCACAACACTATATTTTGAAAGATCTTCTTTAAATCCTTGTCCAGAAGTAAATTCAAAAGTTACATTCTTCTTTGTATAATTCAAGATCCATTTTGGCAGCTTGTCCGTGCCAATATCACCACACTGTCTATGGTGCGTACACCCTTCACTAATCAATACACAATCCCCATCTTGCAGATGATCTAGCTTGTTGGCCCCTTCAAGCACTGTAGGTAAGCTTCCTTTTAAGCGTGCCATAAGGATAGAGAAAGAAGTCAAATGAATAGATGTATCCACAATTTGACTTACCCTATTAAAAGCTTGGGAATCTGTGATAACAAGTCTAGGAGTTACCTTCTTTAAGGTTGCATCCAATTCTTCTACCTGACAAGTCATACCAATCGCATGATGATCTAAGATATCTCTTAATACAAGTTGTTGTGGCAAAATCAATCTTCCTTTAGGAGCCGATTGATCAATTGGAATAACAAGCACAACGACATCGCCAGAATCAATTAAATCCCCAATAATTGTCTTTTCTTCCTGTTTCTTTACGACACTAGCCAACAAATTTTTTAATCCATCTATATTTTCATTATTTAGCGCACTCACATAGATTTCATTAGAAGCCAGTTCTTTCTTTTCCTTAATCAAATCACACTTATTAAAAACTATAAAATAAGGTAATTTATTTTCTTTAAACATGTCAATCAAATCCAAATCTACTTTTTGTAGACCCACACTTGCATCAACGACCAACACGGCCATATCAATTGTTTTTAAAACTTCTAACGTTCTTTTGATTCTCAATTCACCCAAAGTGCCTTCATCATCCATACCTGGAGTATCCACAATCACAACAGGTCCAATTGGTAAGATTTCCATTGATTTCTTTACAGGGTCTGTTGTAGTTCCCTTTATATCTGAAACTAAAGACATACTCTGGTTGGTAATCGCATTGACTACACTGGATTTTCCAGCATTTCTTAAACCGAAAAATCCAATGTGTGTACGATTTGCGCTTATCGTACTATTTAAGTTTGACATAATTAGAACCTGAAATCTCTACGATTGCTTGACTTGATCGCATCCACATTGTCACGAGCAATTTGTTGAGCTTTCGCATTTGGAATCTTGTTCAATTCTTTTTCAATCAACTCAAAACCAATCTTCTTTGTATCTTCACTCGCATAATCAACTAAATATTCACATAAAGTCATCAATGCGTTAGGATGGCAGCAGTTTTGAATTTGTCCTGTCTTACACAAAGACATGAAACGGTCTCCTGTTCTTCCTTCTCTATAACATGCCGTACAGAAAGATGGAATGTAACCTAACTCCATCAACCAGTTCACAACTTCATCCAATGTTCTTTGATCAGATACATCAAATTGTTCTGAATCATGAGGACGCTCTTCTTCTGTATATCCACCAACAGATGTACGACTTGCCCCACTAATTTGAGATACACCTAAGTGAAGCATCTTTTCACGAACATCTTGTGATTCACGTGTAGAAATAATCATTCCAGTATATGGAACGGCAATACGGATACATGCTGCAATCTTTTCAAAGATTTCATCATCCAAACTATTATCAAACGCTTCTGGATCAATATCATCTGCATGTTTTACACGAGGCACACTAATTGTGTGTGGACCTACACCATGAACAGCTTCTAAGTGTTCTGCATGCATCATTAAGCCGGCAAATTCATATTGATATCCTTCTAGACCGAATAACACCCCTAATCCAACATCATCAATTCCACCTTCCATAGCTCTATCCATTGCTTCTGTATGATAGTCATAATCATGTTTAGGTCCTGTTGGATGCAACTCTAAATAACTCTTTTTATTGTATGTTTCTTGGAATAAAATATAAGTTCCAATTCCAGCTTCCTTTAACTTGCGATAATTTTCTACCGTTGTAGCTGCAATATTTACATTGACACGGCGAATTGCACCATTCTTATGTTGGATTGAATAAATGGTTTTAATAGAATCCAAGATATATTCAATTGAATTGTGTACTGGATCTTCACCTGCTTCAATAGCCAAACGCTTATGCCCCATATCTTGTAGTGCAATCACTTCATCACGAATCTGATCTTGGGTTAATTTAATACGTTTGATATGTTTATTCTTCATGTGATAAGGACAATATACACATCCATTTACACAATAGTTGGATAAATACAATGGGGCAAACATCACAATACGATTTCCATAAAATGCCTGTTTGATTTCATTGGCAAGCTTATACATTTCCTCTACTTTTTCAGGAATGTCACAAGCCAATAATACACTTGCTTCACGGTGTGTCAAACCTTCACAATGAACACCATGCTCTGTCTTTTGTGGACGAGCCTTATTTAAAATTTTATCGATCAATTCTACATTGTGTTTGTTCTTTTCGGCATATTCAATTGTTTCAAGAATTTCTTCATGACTAATAAATTCTTCTGCCTTTAATGATTTTGGGTTATAATTACTCATTTTTATGTCTCCTTTTTTATTTTTTTATATCTCCACGATCAGTTACGATCTTGTATCCTATTGAATCCATACGCCTTGATAAACAATCTTTACATTCTGCACTTTCTTCGCCTGTACAGATTTTATTATCATACAACGCATATTTTTTTCTAACGCTCACCGGCGATAAATTAGGCATAACCACATTGGCCCCTGCAAGAATTCCCTTTTCTCTTCCTTGAGGATCAATCGTTCCTAAAGCCGTTGTAGCAGGAAGTAAAATGTTTGGTTGAATCAAGCGAATCAAAGATAATAAGAATAAAGTTTGATTCAAAGTTCCACTTGCCATATCTTTAAATGGTGTATCCTTTTGCGAAATAAATGGGCCAATTCCACACATATCCGGTTTAAACGTTTCTATAAATTTCAAATCCATCGCTAAAGTTTCACTTGTCTGATAAGGTGAACCTACCATAAAGCCACAGCCTACTTGATAGCCAATTTCCTTTAAGTCTTTTAAGCACTGCATACGATGATCAAAAGACATATTCTTTGGATGCAACTTTTCATAATGATTTTTACTAGCCGTTTCATGTCTTAATAAATAACGATCGGCTCCCGCATCATACCAAGCCTGATATGTATCTCTATCTTCTTCACCTAAAGAAAGGGTAATTGCACATTCTGGATATAGATTATGAATTTTCTTCACAATGTTTGTGACAAAATCCTTTTTATAAATTCCTTCGCCACCTTGCAAAACAAAAGTGCGAAAACCAAGTTCATAACCTTCTTTGCAGCAATGCATAATATCTTCTTCATCTAATATATAGCGATCACAATGCGAATTTGATTTTCGAATTCCACAATAAAAGCAGTCATTACGACAATAGTTTCCTACTTCAATTAAGCCACGTACATAGACTGAATTCCCATATATTAACGTAGCTTGTTCTTTCGCTTTATTAGCAGCATATAAGCGTAAAGCATCGTTTTCAGCTTCAATTAAAGTTTGATATTCAAATAAACTTAAAGAGTGTTCTCTTTCAAGTTTATCAATCAACTGATACGCCTTAATCATGGCTGATCACATTGGAATAGGCAGTTTTAACACTAATTCCCTTTATATTTCCTAATTTACCTGCCAACGCAGCAATTGTATTTTGTGGGGCATCTAACGCAATTGAAATTACACTTATATGTTTTTGTTTATAAGGAATTCCCATTCTTCCAATAATATATTCACTATATTCATGAAGAATTTCATTCAATAAATTCACTGCATTTGTATCTTCTACAATAATTCCCATCACGGCAACACGTGTTTCCATATTCAGCTCCTTTCAAAAGAAAAGCTATACTCCACACAAAAAGAGCATAGCTATAGTTATACTTACAAATTCTTATAAGCACCTTTCACGCAGAATTCTCTTAATGTTGGGAGCAATTTTCTTTATATCTTATATCATACACTAAAATGTGATTGATTTCACAAATAATAGTTAGTTAAATATAATTTAATACTCTTTTAACATAATTCTTGGTATAATCCTGTCTTTGACAGCCAGAAAAGAAATAAAGTGGTCCAAAGCCCTAGTATAAAGGCTTTGAGCCACTTTTTTGCG
>NZ_CAKVMR010000096.1 GCF_934772795.1 uncultured Holdemanella sp. | reverse complement strand
ATCCACGTATTGACAATAGGAGGTCACTTCATATTATCTAGATAGGGATAAATCAACCTTTAAAAGTCATAGGGATTTTAGCTATATAACATATCACACATCAAGAAATCAATTAAATGTTAAATGTCAATCATAAAATAATGTAAAGTTATACTATAAACTAAATTCCTTTATCCAATCACCGAAAGATAACAATTGATATCCCTGAAAAACTAAAGTACCTTCCATACCAACGTCTACAACATTATATTCAAATACACTAACTTCAAAAGTTTTCATTCCCTCTTCAGTCATAAAAATCAATTCATAAAAAGCTTCTGGACTTGGCACTTTTCCAGGAATAGCAAAATACTCACCTTCTTTTTTTTCAATTAATTTTGCAGATATCGATTCTTTTCTAAATTTATTTCTTGTATATCTTAGCATATTCATTCCTCGAAATATGTATAAATTAGTTAATTAAGCAAAGTAATCTACACATACTTTTTCCTTTCTGGTTTAAAATTTATCGGATTTTTATTAATCCACTATCAATAGCTCATAAGTATTTGTAAAAGTAAATAATTGATAATGCACTTTTACAGTTACCGGTTGAACCTCATTAACAATATCCTGATCATATATATACTCATGAGTCACCTTGTTACCATCTATATTCTCAGTATGATAAAACTCAATAAGTGTTTCCTCTAACTTTGTTCCAACCTTGATATTGGCTGGTTCGTTGAATGAATGGAAGATTATATTACTTTCCACGTGTTTTCTATAGATTGCAATCGATAGGATCAAAGCCAGTAATATACAACCAATAACCATCACTTTCTTTTTCATAGGCTTATCCTCACAAAAGCGTTATAAGAATATATAGAATAATTAGAATTAAAAGGCCCATTCCAATCTTTTTCTTATCATTCTTGGCATAAACTAAGTTATAAACTTCAAAAGTCCAGAATCCAAATTGAAATGTATACTTCGTAAAATAGTAGATCAAGAAACATACAATCAATGATTCTATACAAATCATTCCTTTAGAATATTCCACCATGGAATTATGTCCTTGATTTAAGGCTTCATTATCCTTATTCAATTTATCAATGATTTCCCTCTGCTTATCATTCATGAGCATTACCATACTTTCTTTTTAACCATGGATAAATAATCAATATACAAACACTTATAATGCCTGCAAGTACATATTGTTCGATTGGTTGTTTATGAAATCCTAACAATCTTCTTAAAAGTTGAAAAACCCAATAACCATTCACCAGCCACTTCAACCAACTACTAGATTTCTTTTCCATAGTATCAGTTTTTATATCTTTACAGAATCTCTTAGAATTAAATACACTTCAGCTCTTGTTGCTTCTGGATATGGTAGTACAAATAGAATTCCAATTCCGCAACAAATTAAGCCTAAAATAATCCATCCTAAAAAGGATAAATCTAAGACAAATAAATCCATCTTTTGTCTAGTCGTCATTTGTTTAGACAAAGAGAAGGCTTCATCAGCTGAAAGATTTGGATTTTCTGCCAATAGATATGGAATCATAGAATATTCGTAAGCTTTAATAACTCCAGGAACTATCAACAGTAACAACCATAGTAGGGTTTTTAAATCCATTAAGAACATGATTTTTACAACATTTAAATAATTACCCTTGAACCCTTTAAAGATTTCACCAAGTTCAGGATTCTCATCATGATTCTTAATAAAATATCCATTTTTCCCAACTACAATGACATTACCAATAAAGATTGTATAGAGGATTCCAAGAATACTGGCAACAGAAATGAATGAATAAAATATAAGTTCAAAATTAGATGAATAAACTATAGGCTGAGAATCATAAGAAAGATTGTTTGAAGTAAAGTCTTGTACTCTTTCAATAATGGTTGTTTTTTCACCTGTCAATATTGATGCGATCAACGTAACCACAAACATCTTCCAATAGTTTCGTTTCATGATTTGTTTAGCTTGTTCTTTAACTTGTTGCCTGTTCCACATATTATTTCACCTTACTTTCTTTAGACATGCAATCTCTTTTCTAATTCCTTCAATATTGCATTGGCTTCTTTAACATCATTTAAATATTTATCACTATTAAATAACACTTTTTCCTTGGAAACATATACTGGTAATACACTATTATCTTTCAAAACAACTTTAATTCCTACATACATCATTGGTTCTACTGCACCCGCCATAAATGTAGCTCCACCTAAAATTGTATGTGTAAATGGTTTCGTTTTACCTTTAAAATTAGCATCTTCATTTTGAACGGAACACTTTTGAATCTCTTCATATAAGCAGCTTGCACCACCAATGATTTCTAATCTTTTTTCTTCATCATGAAATTTTACACACATCCTTAATCACCCCTTCTATCTTCTTTGCGATCTTACGATCTTGTATGTACTGATCTGTATTGACCATTGTCTTTTCTTTTGACACATAAATAGCTAATACAGTTTCATTCTTTAAAACAATTTTTACTCCAACATACAAATATGGATTCTGTAATAAGCCGTATGGTAATGGTCCACCCGGAAGCACAGCTGTAAATGGAATTCCTTTTCCCTTATACTTTGCCTTTTCATTTAAAACAGATACTCTTATCACATCATCATAAGAGTATTTTCCTTGTGTTCCAATAACAATCTCAAATTGTCTGCAAGAATCATCAAATTTAACATATTCATTTAAATCCATAAGTTTTTCCGCCTCACCATTTTGTAATTCATAAAATAGTTATTATGCTTCTTCCATATATTTTGCCTTAAACGCAATACAACTTCTCTCTTTTCCAAACAATCCTTTGGATTCCACACGCCCAAGTCCATATGCCCAAAATGTAACAGTTTGACCTTCTTTAAAATCAAATTCTTTATTGTAATCAAGCACACAAACATACGACTTATCATCAAAGATACTGATCATGTATCCTCTAAAATCTTTATCATCTACGCGAGCTATGATTTTTCCCGTATATGTCAATTTCTTTCCATACCACTTAGAATGTGTAACCTCCAAATCTGATTGATCCGGTGATTGTGACTCTGCCTTAAAGGATGCTTCATCCACTTCACTGCACTCCACTGAAATCGTACTTTCTAATCCCCGATATTTAACGGTAACCTCTGAAGTCTTTCCAGCTTCTAATGTGACAGGCTCTTTGACAGTCCATCCTTGTGTAATGAATTCCTTTGTACCATCCTCATAATAGGCCCATACACCAATCTTCGACTTATTATCTATAGTTTCATTCGCTTCTGCAAAACCCGTATATAAGGCTGTCATATTCTCTAGCTTTTCCTGACTAGTCTCTACTTTTTCATTATTTGGTGTTATATTCGAACATCCACAAACCAAGAATACACATAACAATGCCGCTGTATACTTCTTCATAGGTCCACCTCCTCTTCTATATTATCTTGTAGTCTTGGAAGCTTATTATCTATAATCCTACTTTGCATCTGGATATGTGTCTTCAAATTTATCGGCATATCGATTGTGCTTTTTTATACTTGAAGAACATAACGACTAAGAAAACAACTGCTACTACGCCTAATACGTAAACTAACCAATCTAATGTCATATTACTATGTCCTCCTTTTCTAATTTCATATTAACATGTCTGAAATCGTTTTCATACAGTTTTTTATTCATTTTCAACCAAACGTATCATTTGCTATTTTCCTACGTGAAATACATGAATCAATGAATCGTTCAATACTAAATTTCTATTCAAAAAAGACTGTTACACATGCTGCAACAGTCCATCTTTTATATTGGATTCAATCCAATATGATTATATCCACAATTCCAAAAGAATATAGATTACAACCCCAACTACAATACCAATTCCAATCTTCTTCTTATCATTCTTTGCGTAGATCGAATTAAAGATTTCAAATGATAAAAATCCAAGCAGAAAAAATATATTCTTCGAAAAATAGTAAATCAAGAAACACACTACAAATAAGCCTATACAAATCATCCCTTTAGAATATTCCACCATGGATTTATGTCCTTGATTTAATGATTCATTATCCTTATTCAATTTATCAATAATTTTTTTCTGTTTATCATTCATAATCATTACCTATACTTTCTTCGTAGCCATATATAGAAAGCGAGTGCACAAATCACGATTATACCCGCAAGTCCATATTGCACTATTGCCTGTTTATCACCTAATACTCTTCCTAGAAATTGTGCAATTCCATAACTACATAATAAGCATAAAGCTACACACTTCATCCAGAAAGTAGACTCCTTCTTTTCTTTTGGAGTTGTATCTAACAAGTCTTCATCTAAATATTTTTGAAGATCTTCATTCATATCTTCCTGTAATCTTTGAAGTCGATTTTTTTTCATATCATAATCTCCAAAACAATGTGGTTTTTAAATAATGTACATAAAACGCAAATATTAAGAAGATGATCAACAATATGATCTCTCCATAATAGATATATTTTTCTTTGTATCTAAAGTCATACAATGGTTTATCCAAATACACACGACCATCTACTTGTACTAATAATTGAGAATGTACTAAAGCTTTTATTGCATTCAAATCAAACTTAGAAATATCAATTGCCCTTTCTTCATTGAATATTCCATTCTTAATGAAATATCGAATAATTTTGAATTTATTTATTAAAATGCTCATACGCATACACAAAAAACCAATATCTGCAACACACATCATTTCTTGTAAGTAATCATGGATATACAACCCATAAATAGCTCCATCCGCAAGTAGAACAACCATAGAAATGAATCCCCATTTAGGAAAGCTCATCTGAAACACGAATTCCATCACAAGTACTATGATGCATATTACGCCTATCCTCGGATTTATCCTCTCTAGTTTTCAGAATTTGCTTAACCTCTTCTTCCATCATTTCAACAGGAATCAATGGAATAAAGACGTTCTTATTATTCTTTTTTCTCTGTCTCTTTTTCATAATCTTACTTTGCATCTGGATATGTGTCTTCAAATTTATCAGCATATCGATTGTGCTTTTTATACTTGAAGAACATAACGACTAAGAAAACAACAGCTACTACACCTAATACATAAACCATCCAATCTAATGACATCATACTATGTCCTCCTTTTCTAATTTCATATTA
>NZ_CAKVMR010000095.1 GCF_934772795.1 uncultured Holdemanella sp. | reverse complement strand
ACTACTTCTTCTCTTTCTTTCTTTACAGAAGTCTTCTTTTCTTTTAATAACTTTTCGCTTGGCTTATCAATAATGCTCTTGTTCATCAATTCTTCCATTTCGATATCCGTGAACTTAATGACATAAATTTTTCTACCATTCATTTCACTATCACGAACCAAACGAACACTTTTTAATTTACGAATCAACATATCCATAGATGGTCTTTCTGTACTTCCATCCAATAAGCGAAATACATATTGATTAGCTTGGGCACTTGTCAATTCGTTTTCATATACCCAGTCATGCGTTTCAGCATACGGGTTTTTTACAGCCATAAATCTAGCGTAACAAAATAATCTTAAAGAAAGGGCGGCAGCACCATTCTCATTACTGTTTACGTTTTTGATAAAACGTTCTCTATTTTTCATCAACATCTCTGTACTCATTAAATCTCCCCCAGAAAAAATTTCGAACGCAATAGATTATATCATCATTTGTGAACTTTTGCAGAAAAAAATTGCTTGTTTCCAAGCAATTATTTCGATAATTCGATAAATTCTTCAATTCTTGATTTTGCGGTTTCTAACGCAGAAATCCAAAATGCTTCATCCGTTAAATCAATACCCAATACTTTAGCTGTATCTTCTACAGAAGCAACGGTTGTTGTGTGTAACATCTCTTTATATTTAGGAACAAATTTTTCTTTACCCATTTCTTGATATTTCACAACTAAGCCTCGCGCAAACAATCCACCAAAGGCATATGGCCAGTTATAATAACTTAGATCTGAAGAATAGTAGTGTGATTTACAAACCCACATATATGGATGTAGACAAGTTGGATCCAGTCCATCACCATAAGCTTGTTTTTGTGCGTCCAACATAATTTCATTCAACTGATCCTTGAATAAGAATTCATCACTTCTTCTGTCAAATACAGCTTTTTCTAATAAGTAGCGAGAGTAAATATCACAGATAATTTGACATAGATCTTGAAGCTGATTTTCAATTAAACCTAGTTTAACTTCTTTATCTTCAGTTTCATCAATCACTGCATTCATAATGATATTTTCATTGAATGTACTTGCCGTTTCTGCTACCGGCATAGAATATTCCCAGTTTAATGGTCTATGACTTTCAATATTTAATCCATGATATGCATGTCCAAGTTCATGAGCCAAAGTAACTACGTCTCCAAGTCCTCCATCAAAGTTTGTTAATACGCGTGATTGTTTCACAAATGGCATATTGCAGCAGAAAGCACCACCAACTTTTCCTTTATGTGGATAAAAATCAATCCAGCTATTGTCAAAAGCTTCTTCCATCATATCGGCCAAGTCATCAGAGAACGGTCTGAAATGATTGACCAAATATTCTTTTGTGGTTTCTGGAGTAAAACTTGTCGTAGCTGATTTTCCAATTGGCGCAAACAATTCATACCAAGGAAGACCATTTTCATATCCAAGCATTTCAGCTTTTCTTTTCAAATACTTATGGAATACTGGCAAGTATTTCTGCATAGCACTTAAAAGTGCATCTAATGTTTTTTGGGATACATGAGACTGGTGTAGTGTCATATCCATTGGGCTTTCATAGCCTCGCATTTTAGCTTCGGTAATAACCTGTAGTTTAATGTTATTTAAAGAAAAGCTAACGGCATCCGCAATCGGTGCATAGCTTTTAATTTCAGCTTCATAAGCAGCTTTACGAACTTCTTTATCAGCATCATAAGCTAGATTACGAACCGATGCCAAAGGTAACTTTTTACCATCATATTCTACTTCCAATGAACTTGTAAGTAAGCTTTGTTGCTTCTCCCAAGCTGAACCTGCAGAAATATTTATTTTAGCTAGTGCTTCTTCAACGTCTTCACTTAATAAGTATTTTCCACTTTCATGAATATCATTTAAAAAATATTTATATTCACAAAGTTCTGGACGATCTAAATAACTATTTAAATCTTTCATATCCGCAATATAGCGAGAGAACACAGCCATAGCCTTACTAGCTGTACTTGCGATTGTAGCTACTTTATCAATAGCTGCTGCCGCTTTCGCATTTGCCGTATTTGTGGATTGGCTTAAAAATCCAAAGCAGCTCAAATGTTTTTCTAATAATTCAAACTCTTCTAATACTTTAACAATTTTAAGAAGATCTTCCTTCTCATTTTCATGACTTAAAGTCTTTGATAGTTCATCTAATTCTTTTGCCTTCTTTTCAAAAGATGTTAAATCTTCACTAAATTTAGGATCATCAAATCCCTTGTACAATACGTCTAATGACCATTCTGCATTCATATCAATTTCCTCCAATTTAATAAATTATACCATAATAAAAGCTTGAGCATGTGCCCAAGCTTATAATACTTGTGATAAAAATTTGATGGTTCTTGGATTTTGTGGATGTTCAAAGATATCTTCTGGAGTTCCTTGTTCTTGAATAATACCTTCATCCATAAATAATACGCGATCACTTGTTTCGCGGGCAAATCCCATTTCGTGTGTAACAATCACAATTGTCATTCCTTGATCTGCCAATTCTTTGATAACTTCTAGTACACCCTTTACCATTTCTGGATCAAGTGCACTCGTTGGCTCATCACATAAAATTACATCTGGATGCATAGCTAGAGCACGCACAATAGCTAGACGCTGTTTTTGTCCACCAGATAATTTTCTTGGATATTCATCCTTCTTATCTTCCAAGCCTACTTTTTTAAGCAATTCGATAGCTTCTTTTTCAGCTTGAGCCTTTGGTGTTTTAAGTTCTAGAATTGGTGTGATGGTAATATTTTCTAAAACTGTTAAGTGTGGGAATACATTAAAGTGCTGGAAGATCATTCCAATCTTTTTACGGTGTGTATCAATATCCACATTTTCTGCTGCAATATCCACCCCTTCAAAAATAATTTGTCCACTTGATGGTTTTTCTAATAAGTTTAAACAACGTAAGAAAGTAGATTTTCCCGAACCACTAGGTCCAATAATACTAACAACTTCTCCTTGATGAATGATTTGATCAATTCCTTTTAATACTTCAAGATCCCCAAAATTTTTATGTAAGTCTTTTACGACAATTAGTTCCTTAGTCACTGACACTCAACTTCCCTTCCATGTATTTAATTAATTTTGATAATGAATATGTAACAATAAAGTAGATCAAACCAACAATTACTAATGGTTCAATAGACTTATAAGTAGCCGATTTAATAACACTGTTAACCGTCATTAATTCTCCAATATAGAATGTACTTGCCAAAGATGTTTCCTTAATCATCATAACGAATTCATTACCTAATGCAGGTAAGATATTCTTGATAGCTTGAGGAATAATGATCTTAGTCATCATATGTACGTTTGACATACCCAATGATTTAGCAGCTTCTCTTTGACCTTTATCCACTGACTGAATACCTGAACGGATAATTTCTGCCACATATGCACTTGAGTTGATAATCAACGCAATGATAACACTGACGATCATTGGCATATTTCCATTTGTCAAATATGAGAAGATATTAATAAATAACCATAATTGTAGTAACAATGGTGTTCCACGAATCAATTCTACATATACACCGGCAATCACTTGTACGATTTTATTCTTTGATAATTTTACTAGGGCAAATAGTCCACCAATAATTGTACCAAAGATTACAGTAATTGCTGCAAGTCCTAAAGTAATTCCTAAACCTTTTAATAATTGTGGCCAGCAATATTGAACGATTTGAACACATGTTCCAAAGAATCCAGTTGCGGTTAATGTGAATTGTTCGCTACTTTGTTTCTTTGCGACTTTATACCACTCTTCATATAAACCTTTTTTGTTGACTTCCTTTAAGATTTTATTGACTTCATCCATCAATCTTTTTTCACCTAATGGAGCACCAACACGGTTACCTGCATAATCTTGATCAATATTGAATAATTCATCTAACTTAGCTAATTCAGAGTTCTTTTCAATATATTCATCCGCCGTACCTTCAGAACATGCGACAGCTTGTACAGTACCATTCTTTAATAGAGCAACACCATCATCAATTGTCGAAATCGATTGTAGTTTTGCGTCTGGAATTTGATCTTCTGTATATTGTTGCTGGATCGATCCTTGTTGAGCAGCCACCTTTAAGCCAGTTAAATCTGTTAATTTTTTATATTTTTCTTCATCTTTTTTGGAAATGATAACAGCCTGTCCACCCGTATCTTCATTAATGTTGTATCCAATAGACATTTCCATCTGTTGAGCACGAGCTGGTGTATAAGCCAATCCAGTGATAGCTAAGTCAATTTCTTCTGTTTGAAGGTTTGCCAAAACTGTATCAAAACTTGAGGCTTTGATTGTAAGTTTAACACCCATCTTTTTTGCAATATATTTTGCCAATTCAATATCAGAACCTACATATTGAGCTTGTCCTGTTTTTGTGGAGTCAATAAATTCATTAGGTGGAAAATCAGGAGATGTACCTACAATCAATTCTCCTCTTTCTTGAATCTTGTCTAATAAATCGCCTGTTGTTGATGTGTCTGTTTCATCGGCAAATGCAGGCATAACACTAGACATCATGATCATAAAACTTACTAAAAATGCCGAAATTAATTTAAATCCTTTTTTCATATCTACCATTCCCTTTCTAACAAAAAAAGCCGCCCTTGAATATACAAGGACGACTATAAAATCGCGGTACCACCTTATTTCCTGCACAAACGTACAAGCCCTTAACTCATAACGGGAGTATCCGAAGCTTCCTCAATCTTCGAAAGCTTAGCTCTAAGACACGTTCACCCTGTGCTTACTGTTCCATTTCCACCATCAGGAACTCACTATCAGCAGCATCCACGACTACTTCTTCTTTTCATTGCCTTTACAAAGGATGGCTTTATTATAAACAAACATTTTTTTAAATGCAACACAAAATTTATGATTTTATCAATACCTGAATTTCATCCACATTTAGTGAGCAATATACAGATATTTGTTCAAGACTCAATCCAGATTCATGCATCTTACGAACCATCTGTTCCACTTTCTTATCAGCTTCTAGTATTGCCTTTCTTGCTTCTTCTTTCTCTTTACGAGCTTCTTCTTTCTCTTTACGAGCTTCTTCTTCCTCTTTACGAGCTGCTTCTTTATCTTTACGAGCTTCTTCTTTGTCTTTACGAGCCTCTTTCATCTGTCTTTGAGCTTCTTCAAGTTCAAGCTGTAGTTCAATTCGTTCTTCATTTTCATGTAATTTTTGAAAATCTTCTATTATTTTCTTCCAACGATCATCCGATATCGTTTCTACACGCTTCTCTAACATCTGAATCACCTCATCATTTTCTATCATTACCTTAATTTTACTATCATCCATTCCTTTGTGGCAATTCAAAAAGTAATAAATCATTTTCTCCTGTTCATTCATGTC
>NZ_CAKVMR010000094.1 GCF_934772795.1 uncultured Holdemanella sp. | reverse complement strand
AAGGTTTAACGCCTGGATATCATCCTGAAGATAAAGAAAGAGTGTTCGTTAAGGCTCCAGTATTCTCATTCGCAAAACTTCGTAGTGTAGATACAGTTTTAGGACCTGAAATGAAGTCTACAGGTGAGGCTTTGGGTAGCGATGTAAACTTAGAAAAAGCATTGTATAAGGCATTGGTTGCCAGCGGCGTGAGTGTTCCAACTCATGGAAACGTATTAATGACAATTGATGATGAAAATAAACAAGAAGCATTAGAATTAGCGAAACGCTTTGCGAACATCGGATATGGAATCTATGCAACGAAGGGTACGGCAGACTTATTTGAAGCTGAAGGATTGTATGTTCATCGTGCTAGTAAGATTGAAACTGAAGATGGTAAAAATGTTGTAGATATTATCCGTAATGGACGTGTAAACTTTGTCATTAACACAATGTCAAATAAGAAGAACACAAATGCCGATGGCTTCTTGATTCGTCGTGTGTCTGCCGAAAACAACATTTCTTGTATGACAAGTTTAGATACAGCGAACGCATTAGTGAAAGTTTTAGAGTCATTGAGTTTCTCAATGGTATCTATGAATGAAATGGGGAAATAATATGCAGGAATTTGCGAACATTCTATCGAATGTGGAAATCGCAAAAGATATTTGGAAAATGGAATTGAAAACAGACTTAGCTAAAACAGCTAAGCCTGGTCAATTCATTGAAATCACAGTTCCGGGTTTCTATTTGCGAAGACCCATCTCGATTAGTGAAATCAAAGAAGATGTTTTAGTCATCATCTACAAAGTGCTTGGAGAAGGTACTTTAAAAATGACTGAATTAGAAGGAAAATTAGATATCTTTGGTCCTTTAGGAAATGGTTTTCCAATTGAAGACAAAGAAGAAGTATTGTTGATTGGTGGCGGTGTTGGTGTTCCACCATTATATGAAACCGCAAAACAGTATTTAAGTAAAAATGCACGTGTAACAGTTGTATTAGGTGCAAACGATGCCAATAGTGTATTCTATGTGGATGAATTTAAGGCATTGGGATGCGATGTTTATGTCGCAACAATGGATGGTTCATTAGGTACAAAGGGTACGGCATTGGATGCGATCAAAGAAAACAATGTGACATGTAAATTTGTGTTAAGCTGTGGACCTTTACCTATGTTAAAAGCCATTAACGAACAGTATAGTGAAGGATATATTTCATTAGAAGCTCGTATGGCATGTGGTCTAGGTGCTTGCATGGGTTGTGTTGTAAAAGATGTAGAAGGACATTCATTACGTGTATGTAAGGATGGTCCAGTATTTGAGATGGGAAAGGTGGCTTTATAATGGATATTTCAGTAAAACTACCTGGATTGAATTTAAAGAATCCAATTATTCCAGCTAGTGGATGTTTCGGATTTGGTAAAGAATATGCCGAACTATATGATTTAAGTGTATTAGGTGGTATTGCCATCAAATCAGCTACGCCACAAGAGCGTTTTGGAAATCCTACGCCAAGAATTGCAGAAACACCTATGGGAATGTTGAATGCGATTGGTTTACAAAATAAAGGTGTGGATTCTATTATCGAAAATGAACTTCCATTCCTTGCACAGTATGATACAGAAATTATGGCCAATGTTGCCGGTGCATGTGAAGAAGATTATGTAGAGGTTATCAAGAAGTTAAATGATCAGCCAGTTATTAAGGCTTATGAATTAAATATTTCTTGTCCAAACGTAAAACATGGTGGTATTGGTTTGGGCACAAAGCCTGAACTTGCAGCACATGTGACTAAGATTTGTAAGGAGGCAGCTACAAAACCTGTATATGTGAAGTTATCTCCAAATGTAACAGATATTGTAGAAATTGCCAAAGCCGTTGAAGAAGCGGGAGCAGATGGTATTGTATTGATCAATACTTTAATGGGTATGCGTATCAATTTAAAGACGGGAAAACCATTACTTGCGAATGTGACAGGTGGTCTTTCTGGTCCTGCCATTAAGCCAGTTGCCTTAAGAATGGTGTATCAAGTAGCGCAGGCCGTAAACATTCCAATCATTGGTGTTGGTGGAATTACTTGTGCAGAAGATGTATTGGAATTCTTAAATGCGGGGGCAAGCGCTGTTGAAGTGGGTGCTCAAAACTTTGTGGATCCTTATGTATGTCCAAAAATCATTGAGGATCTTCCAAAAGTATTAGAGAAGTATGGATATAAGAATATTGAAGAAGCAGTTGGAAGGAGTTTTAAATAATGAGTAAGACAATTGTAGCATTAGATTTTTCGAGTAAAGAAGAAGTTGTAGATTTCTTAAAACAATTTGATGAACCAGTATATGTAAAGATTGGTATGGAATTAACATATGCGTGTGGTTTAGAAATGGTAAAAACAGTGAAGGAAATGGGTCACCACATTTTCTTGGATTTGAAATTGCATGATATTCCAAACACAGTTAAGGGTGGAATGAAGAACTTAGCTAATTTAGGCGTTGATATTGTCAATGTACACTGTGCTGGTGGTATTGCGATGATGAAGGCTGCCATTGATGGCTTGAATGAAGGAGCTAAAGATGGAAAACGTCCTATGTGTATTGGTGTAACTCAGCTTACTAGTACTTCTAAAGAAGCTATGAATAACGAATTGGGAATTCCTGGTGAAGTGATTGATTGTGTTATTAAATACGCTAAGAATGCCAAAGAAGCAGGCTTGGACGGTGTTGTATGTTCAGTACATGAAGCTAAGGCAATTCACGAAGCTTGTGGAGAAGACTTCTTAACAGTCACTCCAGGTATTCGTTTGGCAAGTGATTCTAAAGATGATCAAAAGCGTGTTGCGACTCCTGCATTTGCGAAAGAACAAGGTTGTGATTATATCGTAGTTGGTCGTTCAATTACGAAGAGTGCAAACCCTGTTGAAACATACAAAGAAATTGAAGCAACGATGTCTAAATAAGGTGTGAGAAATCACATCTTTTTTTACTTTATTATTGAAATTTTCATGATTTGTGGTAGTATACTAAACAGAAAAAATATAGTATTTTTTTCAAGGGAGGATACGTATGATCAAGAATCCAGTTTTGTTTATGAGAAAAACGTCAGTGATCGAGATGAATAGTATTCTTCGTAGTGCTATACTTTTTAATAGTTCCATTTAAAGATTGGCAATGCGTTTGTTTGCTAATCTTTTTTTTGAGTAAATAACAGAAAGGACAAATTATGGAAAGACTTTTAGTTTTAGAAGATGGAAGTGTATATCGCGGAATTGCGTTTGGTAGTGATAACTTCCAAATTGGTGAATTGGTATTTAATACTTCAATGACGGGTTATCAAGAAATTTTAACAGATAATTCATATTGTGGACAAATTGTAATGATGACATATCCATTAATTGGTAACTATGGAATCAATCGTGATGATAATGAAAGCATGGTTCCATGTGTATTTGGCTTTGTCGTTAAAGACTATTGTGAGTATCCAAGTAATTTCAGATGTTCAGAAACATTGGATGATTTCTTAAAACGTGAAAATATTCCGGGTATTTATGATATTGATACACGTGAAATCACAATGAAGATTCGTAATGTAGGTACAATGAAGGCTGTTATGGCCGATGTGGATGCCGATGTAGATGCTGTTGTTGCAGGTTTAAAAGCAGCTGATTTCTTACATGATCAAGTGGCTCGTGTTTCTACAAATAAAGTGTTCCCTATACCAAATCGTGGTAAGAAAGTTGTATTGATGGATTTCGGAGCAAAATTGGGTATTGTTCGTGAACTATCAAAACGTGGATGCGATTTAGTCATTGTTCCATATGACACACCAGCAAGTACAATTCTATCCTATCGTCCAGATGGCGTTATGTTGTCGAATGGTCCTGGTGATCCAACGGATGTACAAGTCGCTATTGAAACAATCAAAGAATTGATTCCTCAGACTGTCGTATTTGGAATTTGTTTAGGTCATCAGTTGATTTCTTTGGCTTGTGGTGCAAAAACATATAAATTGAAATTTGGACACCGTGGAGCTAACCATCCAGTTGTAAATTTATCAACAGGTAAGGTGGAAATCACTTCTCAAAACCATGGTTTTGCGGTAGATATTGATAGCTTAAAGGATACTCGTTTGGAAATGACACACCAAGCATTAAATGATAAGAGCTGTGAAGGTGTGCGTCATAAAGACTATCCTTGTTTTGCGGTGCAATATCACCCAGAAGCAAGTGCAGGACCTGAAGATTCTCGTTACTTGTTTGATCAATTTATTGAATTAATGGAGGAGAATAAAAATGCCTAAACGTACAGATATCAAAAAAATCTTAGTGATCGGATCTGGTCCAATTATCATTGGTCAGGCTGCTGAATTTGATTATGCCGGAAGTCAGGCATGTCAATCTCTTCGTGAAGAAGGATATGAAGTCATCTTAATTAACTCAAACCCTGCTACAATCATGACAGATACAGCGATTGCGGATCGTGTTTATATTGAACCTTTAACAGTAGATTTCGCAAAGCGTGTTATTTATAAAGAAAGACCGGATGCCATTTTAGGATCATTAGGTGGTCAAACCGGATTAAACTTAGTTGTAGAATTACATGAAGATGGAATTTTAGATGAGTTTGGTGTAGAAATTTTAGGTACAGATTTACATGCGATCAATCGTGCAGAAGACCGTGAATTGTTCCGTTCTTTAATGCAGGAAATCAATGAGCCAGTACCAGAAAGTATGATTGTTCATACTGTAGAAGAGGCTGTTGAATTCGCAAAACGTGAAGGGTATCCATTGGTTGTTCGTCCAGCTTATACACTTGGTGGAACTGGTGGTGGTTTCGCTGATGATGAGGCTGAACTTCGTGAAATTTGTGATTCTGGTTTAAAGGCAAGTCCAGTACATCAATGTTTGATTGAACAAAGTATTGCGGGATATAAAGAAATTGAATATGAAGTAATGCGTGATGCCAAAGATAATGCGATCGTAGTATGTAACATGGAAAATATTGATCCAGTAGGTGTACATACAGGAGATAGTACGGTTGTTGCGCCAGTTCAAACTTTAACAGACCGTGAAAACCAAATGCTTCGTAATGCATCTTTAAAAATCATTCGTGCATTGAAGATTTGTGGTGGATGTAACGTGCAGTTGGCATTAAATCCAAATAGTTTTAAATATTATGTCATCGAAGTTAACCCTCGTGTATCTCGTTCTTCAGCCTTGGCTAGTAAGGCAACAGGATATCCAATTGCGAAGATCAGTGCTAAATTAGCGGTAGGATTAGGTTTGGATGAAATTATTAACCCAATCACAAAAACAAGTTATGCTTGTTTTGAACCTGCATTGGACTATATTGTTACAAAATTTGCTCGTTTCCCATTTGATAAATTCCCGAATGCAGATCGTCATTTAGGAACACAGATGAAGGCGACTGGTGAAATTATGTCTATTGGACGTACTTTTGAAGAATCTTTCTTAAAAGCTGTTCGTTCTTTAGAAATGAAAGTGGATCATATCTATAAAAAGGAATTGGCTGGATTAACGAAGGAAGAATTGCTTGAAAAAATCAAGAAGTGTGATGATGAAAGAATCTTTGCGGTTACACAATGGTTACGTGATGGATATGATATGGAAACAATTCATAATGTAACGAAGATGGATAATTTCTTCTTATGTCACTTGTTAAAAATTATTAGCTTAGAAAAGTTAATGATGGAAAATGTTAAGAATGTAGATGTATTGCGTAAATTAAAGAAATATGGTTTTGCGGATAGCTACATTGCTCGTAACTGGGATATGAAAGAATTCGATTTATATAACTTGCGTAAAGAAAATGGAATTATGCCAGTGTATAAGAT
>NZ_CAKVMR010000093.1 GCF_934772795.1 uncultured Holdemanella sp. | reverse complement strand
CTTTCATTTTAAATTCTCAAAATCGCTGAACGGGAATGACACGGAGGAGAATATTATAGGGAAATAAATTCCAGTTTATTAAATCTAAACATCTATTTTTTTAATCAAAACTTTTCAACAAAGAGACTTATGTTTCTTTGTTTTTTTATAAAGGTTTTCAAAAAGGTTTTCAAAACTATCTATAAACAGAAAAAAAGCCCTTATATAAGGACTTAATTCACAAGATGGCGTCGACGGAGGGATTCGAACCCCCGACCGTGCGCTTAGAAGGCGCATGCTCTATCCGGCTGAGCTACGTCGACAACGCATATATTTTATAACATAATCAAAATATATGCAAGCCTAAAATTAAATATTTAGTCTAACTCAAAAGCACCCGTGTACAATTGATAGTATTTACCCTTTTGTTTCAACAAGTCCTCATGATTACCACGCTCAATAATACGACCTTGTTCTAACACCATGATCGCATCACTATTTTGAATCGTTGAAAGTCTATGCGCAATCACAAATACTGTTCTTCCTTCCATCAACTTATCCATACCTTCCTGAACGATTCTTTCTGTATGTGTATCAATGGAACTTGTAGCTTCATCCAAAATTAATACGGGAGGATTGGCAACTGCAGCGCGGGCAATCGATAAAAGTTGTCTTTGACCCTGCGATAAAGATTCTCCACCCGCATGAATCATTGTGTCATAACCATGTTCTAAGTGCTTAATAAATTCATGTGCATTGGCTAATTTACTAGCCGCAATACACTCTTCATCACTCGCATCCAAACGACCATAACGAATATTATCCATGATTGTACCTGTAAATAAGTTTGTATCCTGCAATACAATACCCAATGATTTTCTAAGATCTGCTTTCTTAATTAACTTTATATCAATACCATCATACGTAATGGAACCCGATTGGATATCATAGAAACGATTGATTAGATTCGTAATTGTTGTTTTCCCAGCACCTGTAGCTCCTACAAAGGCAATTTTTTGACCTGGTTTCGCAAATAGAGAAACATCAAATAAAATCTGTTTATCTGGATTATAAGAGAAGTTCACATTTTCAAAACGAACATCCCCACGAAGTGGAACCAATTCATCTTGACAATCTTTTCTTGGATGATGCCAAGCCCAGTGATCATGATCAATTTGTTCTAAAGTAACTACACCATCATCTACTTCACTTTCTGTATCGATGATTTCATAAATACGCTTAGCACCTGCATCCGCCATAATTACCGCATTTAACTGCATACTGATTTGTCCAATCGGATTTGTGAAACTACGATTCAACTGTAAGAACGCCGCAATACCACCAAGGGTTAATCCCGCAATGTTATTAAGTGCAAAGATAGAACCAACAACGGCTACAAGCACATAAGAAATATATCCAATATTCATTACGACTGGCATTAAAACATTCGCAAACGTATTCGCATTGGCACTTGCTTCAAACAACGCATCATTTACTTGATCAAAATCTTTAATACTTTGTTCTTCATGCGTAAAAACTTTAATGACCTTACTGCCTTCCATCATTTCTTCAATAAAACCATTTTCAACACCCAATTGTTTTTGTTGCGCAATAAAGTATTTACCTGATTTTGCCGAAATCTTTTTAGAAGTATAAACCATCAATAAACCACATGCGATGGTTAAAATTGCTAACGGAACATTTAAGATAAACATAGAAATCGTCACCGAAACAATCGTCATTAAAGATACAATAACCTGAGGAATACTTTGTGAAATCAACTGTCTTAAAGTATCCGTATCATTTGTATAAACTGACATGATATCCCCATGTGCATGTGTATCAAAGAATCGTAATGGCAATGTCTGCATATGTTCAAACAATTCATCACGAATATGTTTTAAAGTACCCAATGAAATAGTAACCATGATACGGTTAAATCCATACGTAGCTAAAATACCCACACCATAAATCATTGCCAATTCCATTAACGCATTCAATAAAGGCGTGTAATTTGGAACGGTTTGTGATAATAACGGAACAATATAATCATCAATCAAGCTCTTTAAAAACATACTACCATATACATTGGCAACACTTGATACAACAATCAACACTAAGACAATAAAGCTTTCAATTTTATAAGAAGTGATTGTTTCTTTAATAACACGCTTTAAACTATTTGTATCTCTATTGTTCATCAAAATCACCTCCCTTATTTTGTGCTTCAAATGTTTCTTTATACATCGCATTTGATTTTAATAATTCTTCATGCGTACCTAAACCAGAAACTTTTCCATCCTCAATCACAAGAATCTGATCTGCATCCTGGATACTTGAAACACGCTGCGAAATAATGATTCGAGTTGTATGTGGAATCTTCTCTAAGAAAGCCTGACGAATCAAGGCATCTGTTTTTGTATCTACTGCACTTGTAGAATCATCCAAAATCAAAATTTTAGGACTCTTTAATATAGCTCTTGCGATACACAAACGCTGTCTTTGTCCACCCGAAACATTCGTACCACCTTGCTCAATATACGTATCATATTTATTTGGCATCAGTTGAATGAATTCATCTGCCTGCGCTAATTTACAAGCTTCCACGATCTCTTCATCTGTCGCATTTGGATTTCCCCAACGCATATTCTCTTTGATTGTTCCTGAGAATAAAACATTCTTTTGTAGAACCGTCGCCACATTGTCACGTAATACTTTTAAATCATAATCACGCACATCCATTCCCGCTACTTTCACACTACCCTGTGTTACATCATATAAACGTGGAATCAATTGGACTAAACTCGATTTACTAGATCCTGTTGCTCCAAGGATTCCAAGTGTTGATCCTGAAGGAATATGCAAATCAATATGACTTAAAATATCTTCATCATTGCCATAATGAAATGAAACATCTTCAAAATCAATCGTTCCATTTTCTACTGTTTGAATACCATTTTCAGGACTTGTTAAATCGGATTCTTGAGTTAATACTTTGGCAATACGTTTTCCACTCGCAATCGACATTGTCACCATGACAAATATCATACTCATCATCATCAATGACATCAAAATACTTGCAGTATATGTAAACAAAGACATCAATTCTCCAGTTGTCATATTTTGTGCCACAATTTGATGAGCGCCTAACCATGAAATCAAAAGAATCGTCGCATACATACAAAGCTGCATAACAGGCGAGTTAAACACTAATATCTTTTCAGCCTTCCCTTGAATACTAAAAATAGTCTCACTTTCTTTACGGAATTTATCAATTTCATGATCCTTACGAACGAAAGATTTCACAACACGAATTCCTAAAATATTTTCTTGAATACTCGCATTTAAGAAATCATAACGAGAAAACAATCGACTAAAGATAGGACTTACAATAAAAATAATGCCAAATAAAATGACCCCTAAAACAAATACAACAACCACAAAAATCAAAGCCATTTGTTTATTAATGATAAAAGCCATAGCCAAAGATGCGATCAACATCAATGGTGCACGAACACAAACACGAATAATCATCTGATATGCATTTTGAATATTTGTCACATCCGTCATCATACGTGTGATCAAGCCACTTGTTGAATAAGCGTCAATATTTGAAAAAGAAAAGTTTTGAATATTACGATACTCTGCTTTTCTTAAATTCTTCGCAAAACCACTCGATGCGATTGCCGCATGCTTTCCACTTTTAGCTCCAGCCCATAGCGATACAAAGGCTGCCACCAACATTAAAATCCCATAAAACCAAATTGAACCCATATTTCCTTTTTCAATACCATTATCCACTAATAATGCCATCAAAAACGGAATAAACACTTCAAGTATGGCTTCGATTGAGACATAAACCGGACTCAATAACGTGTCCTTTTTATATTCTTTAACCTCATTCAATAAAGTTTTGACCATAATAAAACCTCCATTATTCTAAATTTTCAGCTAACTCCTTCAAGATTTCTAACAACTGCACCTTCTTTTCTTCACCCAACGCATTTCCAAATCTAGATTCCATTGTATGAATCTGCTTCACAATATCTTCATGCAGATTCTGCTCTTTTTGCGTTAGCACAATTGCACGAACTCGTTTATCTTTAGGATTATGCTTTCTTTCAATAAATCCCTTCTGCTCCAAACGATTTAAAATTCCTGTAACCGTTGGATTCGAAATATGAAAATGCTCCTCAATATCTCTTTGAATGACTGGATCCTTATCTGTAAAATGCAGATAACCTAAGACATCTTGTTGAGATTTCGTTAAATCATATTTTTTTAAACCTTCATTCATATGTTTGTCCATTTTTTTCTTGATCAAACTAAAATAAAAACCAATATCATTGTTGTCACACACTGTCTTCACCTCATTTTCATAGCACGCTATGTATTTATATAGTACGCTATATATATTACTATAATAATTCCATTTGTCAATTCTAGATTTTTTAGTTATCATACTTATGTATGAAAAAAAATGAAGAATATATTGTAACATGTATCGATGATACAGATTTAAATAGCGGTGTTGTAAAAATTGACGATATGGTTGTCTTTGTTCCAAACTTATTGATTGGTGAAAAGGCAAAAATCAAAATTGTAAAGGTAAATAAAAAATATGCCTTTGGTATAATTATTCAACTATTAGAACCAAGTATAAACCGCCAAGAATTAACTTGTGAAGTCGCCAAAACATGCGGTGGATGTCAACTACAACATATGAAATACACGTATCAATTAGAGTACAAATATAAACATGTAAAAAAATTATTTGATGATATTGAAGTTAAGCCTATTTTAGGCATGAATACACCTTGGTACTATCGCAACAAAGCACAATTTCCAGTTAAAATCAAAGATGGAAACGTGCTTATGGGATTTTATAGACAACACTCCAATGATGTCGTTACATGCAAAGAATGCAAGATTCAAGATCACGCAATCAATGAAGTATTTAGCTTTATTCAAAACCACATCACTCTTGAAATGGCTGAAGGCTTACGCCACATCTTTATCCGTCATTCTAGTACAAATGAAATTCAAGTGGTATTTATTGGTAAAAGTGAAAAGCCTATTTTATCTTTGTCTGCACTATTAAAAAACACATTCTCAAACATCACAAGTATTGTATTCAACTACAACACACGAAATGACAATGTGATCTTAGGTGATACATATAAAGTTTTATATGGCAATGACTATATCATTGAAGAATGTTTAGGCAATAAAGTAAAATTACACTTTAAATCCTTCTTTCAAGTCAATCCCACCCAAATGGAAGTTTTATACAATCAAGCCATTAAAGCCGCCAGTCTTTCTGGAAACGAAACATGCATTGACATGTATGCAGGAACTGGAACAATCGGAATGGCTGTCAGTAAACATGCCAAAAGTGTAATTGGTGTTGAAATTGTGAAAGAAGCTGTTGATAATGCCAACGACAACACAAAAATGAATCACCTTGATCATTGTCGATATGTTTGTCAGGATGCCACAGATTTTGCGCACGAACATAAAGAAGATAAAATTGATGTCGTTTTTATTGATCCACCAAGAAAAGGAATGACAGAAAACGGAATCCAAGATACGGTGACCATGCAGCCAGAAAAGATTGTATATGTTTCTTGCAATCCTAAGACATTATCACGAGATCTAAAAATCTTTAAAAATTATGGATACCAATGCGAATACGTTCAACCCGTAGATATGTTTTGTCAAACAACCGGACTTGAATGTGTTGCCAAACTCAGTAAAATAGTGTAATATTTTAACACTATGAGGCCGTGGTGGAATTGGTAGACACGCTACTTTGAGGGGGTAGTGAGTAATGCTCGTGTGCGTTCAAATCGCATCGGCCTCACCATATAAACATGAAAAGTGCTTATGCACTTTTTTTTATTCTGCATAAAAAAAGCCCATCAAATCATATAAAATGATTTGTATGGGCGCTTTTCATTTGCCAAGTCTTGTTTACATCTCTA
>NZ_CAKVMR010000092.1 GCF_934772795.1 uncultured Holdemanella sp. | reverse complement strand
GCGAATTTTAAGCTGCCTAGCGCATTACCCTATGTAATCTTATAGCGTATCTAGACCCTAACTATTTTTATATAGTCGAAATTAATGAAGAGGGCCAGTAATTGGCCTTCTTTGTCTATATTCTGGTAAATTTAGTGAATTGTTTGAGATGTATTTTTGGGCTTGTTAATATGGTGGTGAAGGGAGATGAAAGGTATGGGTAAAAGATTGTTGTCAATACTAGGATTGTTGATTGTGATAGTGGGTATTGTGTTTGGTGGTAATCTTGTTTTAGTTATTATTGGATGTGTAATTCTTGGCTTAGGACAGATAATCAAGGATAAAGAAGATAACGGATTAAATATGAATGTTGTACATGAGTTCTTTGAGGATGTAAAGATGAATCCAGATACGCATATACTGAATGTTAGTGATACAAATATTCCTTTGCCTAAACATGATTATTGTAGTGGCAGTGGATATGTACAAGGTAAATATAAAGGTTTAGATGTAGAGTTTTGTACCATTAAACTTACAGATGTGACAGAGGTCTTGCGTGATGAGACTGGTTTGTGGGAAAAGAATGAAAATACAGTTTATACGGGAGAATGGATGTTGTATAAGTTGGATTGTAAGTTTAAGACATGGCTAACTATATATCCTCGCAGTTTATTGGATAAACAAAGTATTAAAACTGGAAATGAGGCGTTTGATAAGAAGTTTAATTTGACTTGTGGGGATGAGAAATTGGCTCTTGAGATATTGGATGCGAATCGACTAGAGCGAATTATGGCTTTATCAAATCATAAGTTTTCAATAAACTTGAATGAGGATGGAAGACTTTATATTGCAGCTCATAGTTTTAAGAATATGAATGATTTAAAGTGGTTTGTGGATATGATTGATGTGTTTAGGGGATAATCAATGAATTATAAAGAATTGTATTTAGAAACAAAAGGGATGCTTGAAGAATTTGATTTTATTGATGATTCAAAAATAGCGGTATTAACTTATTGTAAAAATGTTGATGATCTAAAATTAGTGCATGACTTTATTATGGATAAGAAGTATAAGAATATTTACGATATTCCAAAATATGCATTTTATTTGTATATGAAAAGGAATCATCCAGAAAGAATTATTGAGGATTAAAAATGCCAGAGAAATAAAATCTCTGGTTTTGATTTAATGAAAAGTTTGCCAAATTGTTTGCCAGAAAATAGTGCTTTATAAACAAAAAAAAGTTCTGAACCCCTTTATATAAGGTAAATTCAGAACTTTGAGTTTCAAACTGGCAGGGGTAGTAGGACTCGAACCCACATCAACGGTTTTGGAGACCGCTATCTTAGCCTTTGGACGATACCCCTAAGTGCCTGTTAATGATATCATGATTTAAATGGTTGCGCAAGCCCTTTTTTTAAAAAAACTCAATTGACAATAATATGAGGGTTACTTATAATTAATTAGGTATTGTAAAGAACATACCTAAAAGGAGGCTCTTATGTCAAGCCAAGTAGTTGTAGGTACCCAATGGGGCGATGAGGGTAAAGGAAAAATCGTCGATGTTTTAGCAGAAAAGGCGGATATGATCGTTCGTTTCCAAGGTGGAGACAATGCAGGTCATACAGTCATTGTAAATGGTAAGAAACATGTATTGCACTTATTACCAAGTGGTGTTCTACATGAAGAAGCAACTTGTATCATTGGTCCAGGAGTTGTTTGTAACCCATTTGTATTATTAAAAGAAATGGAACAATTAGAAAAAGATGGTTTATCAACGAAACACATCATTATTAGTGACCGTGCACAGATGTTAATGCCATATCATCAATATCAAGATGAATTAGAAGAGCAAGCTGCAGCTAATAAAATCGGAACTACAAAACGTGGAATTGGTCCATGTTATGCAGATAAGTATGCTCGTCGTGGTATTCGTTATCATGAATTTAAGGATTTTGAACATTTTAAAGCTCGTTTAAAAGACTGCTTAGATTTCAAAAACAAATTATTTGCTGCCGTATATGGTGGAAAAGCTATGGATTACGATAAGATGGTAGCTGATTTTGAAGCTATTTATGATCGTATTGTCCCTATGATCCAAGAAACAACACACTTAGTCAATGAAGCATTGGATGAAGATAAGACAGTATTATTTGAAGGGGCTCAGGCAGCTATGCTTGATATCAACTATGGTACATATCCATATGTAACTTCTTCAAGTCCAACAAGTGCTGGTGTTACTACAGGTGCTTGTGTTGCACCAAGTCGTATTCAGACTGTTGTTGGTGTTGTAAAAGCTTACTCAACACGTGTAGGTGAAGGACCATTCGTAACTGAGTTATTAGATGAACAAGGTGAATGGATTCGTGAACAAGGTGGAGAATATGGAGCTACTACAGGTCGTCCTCGTCGTTGTGGATGGTTGGATCTATTAACTGTAAAACACGCAAACTTAATGAGTGGATTAACAGATATCGTTATCACTAAGATTGACGTGTTAGATGGTTTAGATGAAATCAAGGTTTGTGTAGGATACGAAATCGACGGTAAAGAATATAATTATATTCCTAGTGACCAGGCAGATGTTGCCAAAGCGAAACCAATCTATAAGACTTTCAAAGGTTGGAAGACAGATATCACTAAGATGACTTCAGTCGATCAATTGCCTCAAGAATGTTTAGACTATGTACACTTCATTGAAGAATTCACAGGCGTACGTGTTTCTATGATTTCTGTAGGACCAGATCGCGTTAATAATATTTACGTACATGAGATCAAGTAATTTGATCTCTTTTTTGATAATATAGAGGTGGTGGTGATTTACATGATACTCGATACAATTCATGGACATTATAATTCTTTCTTTGATTCCGAGAAGAAAATTGCGGATTATATTATCCAACATCCAAAAGAAGTGGTAAATATGACAATCAAGGAACTTGCGAATGCATGTAATACTTCGCAGGCAAGTGTTTCACGTTTTGCCAGAAAATGTCAGATGGACAGCTTTCATCATTTAAAGGTGAATTTGGCTAGGGATTGTGTCAATGAAATCGAACATAAATCAAATACCATTTCTACTGGTGATATTGCAGGTTCGTTGGAAACAATTTTATCCAATAAAATTTCTGAGCTTACGGCTACTATTCGCAATATAGATGTGGATCAATTGAGTGTGATTCTTTCTTTGATTCAAAATGCCAAACACGTACTTGTATGTGCCGTAGGAAATACGATTCCAGTGGCATTGGATTGTATGTTTAAGTTTAACGAGATTGGTATTCCAACATTTACTTCAACAATTTGGGAGAATCAGGCATCGTACGCGCTAGGACTTGATGCAAGTGATGTCGTGATTGCCATCTCAAATAGTGGAGAGAGCAGTCAAGTCTTAGCGGTTTGCAGGGAAATGAAAAAGCGTGGGGTGCCAACGATTGGAATAACGAATAATGAAGATTCGGTTGTTGCCAAAGAGTGCTTGTATCATATTCAAACGTCTACGCGTGAAAAGCTATTTTTAAATGAGTTTTGTTTTTCTAGAATTTCAGCTGCGACTGTGATTGAAATTTTATATTTATTTTTAACGAATACTTTAGAAAATAGTTATGATCAAATTAGTCAATGTGAAGAATTATATGCTTCTTTGAAGGTATAGTTCTTCTTTTTGTATGAATTGAAATTACATTAATAATATATTGACGAAAATAAATTACATGATATAGTGAAAGTGGTGATGATTATGAAAAAGAAATGTGCATTATATGCATCAAAATTAGTAAAGGATGGTATGGTTGTAGGCCTTGGTGGAGGTAGTACCATATCGTATTTAATTGATTATGTGAAGGATAAAGATATCAAGGTGGTATCTCCTTCTTCTAAGACGGTATTGTTAGCTCAAAAGGCAGGTTTGACTGTATTGAATACGCAATATGTGGATCATGTTGATATTGCCTTTGATGGTTGTGATGAAGTGGATTCGCATTTAAATGCTTTAAAAAGCGGTGGTGGTATTCATACACAAGAAAAGATCATTGCGTCTATGGCGGATAAATATATTGTATTGGTGGATGAAAGTAAATTTCATGAGACTTTACCTTTTCAAGTACCTGTTGTAGTGGAAGTGTTGCCTAAAGCATTTAGTATTGTGAAAAAGAAATTAGAAGAATTAAATGGGAATGTTGAGTTGCGTACAGCAGCGAATAAAGATGGATTTCTAATGAGTGATGAAGGAAATATCTTATTGGATGTTTATTTCAATGATGTACAAGATATTGGTTTATTGAATCAAACATTATTGATGATGCCTGGTATTGTGGATACTAGTCTATTTGTCGATATACTTACCGGATTCATATTAGTAAATGATAAAGGTGTATTTAAAAAGGAAAAAAATGGAGAATTCAATGCATTATAATTGGGGAATTGTTGGTTCTGGTTGGATTGCACATGATATGGCAAGTGCCTTGATTCAAGAAGGTGTTGGAATATATGGTGTAGCTTCTGGTCATTATAGTTCGGCTATAAAGTTTTCTGAAGAGTTTTCAATTGAACATGTATATGAAAATTATCAAGCAATGTTTGAAGATGAAAATATAGATATTGTTTATATTGCGACTCCGCATAACTCGCACTATGAAATTATGAAGGATGCTTTGTTGCATAATAAACATGTCTTTTGTGAGAAGGCAATCACTTTAAATTCTAAAGAATTAGACAAGTGTGTAGAGATTGCCAAAGAAAGACGTTTAGTAATCAGTGATGGAGTTACCTTATTTCATATGCCTTTGTTTAAAGAATTGAAGAAAGTGATTTCATCCAATTCTTTAGGTCCGGTAAAGATGGTTCAAGTCAATTTTGGAAGCTTTAAAGAATATGATGTCAACAATCGTTTCTTTAATCCCGATTTAGCTGGTGGAGCCCTACTTGATATTGGTGTGTATGCCGTTAGTTTTGCGCGTTGGTTTATGTCGAGTAAACCAAATACAGTACTAACAACGATGACACCATTTGAAACGGGTGTTGATGAATCAAGTGGTATCTTACTACAGAATAAAGAGATGGAGATTGCGACTATTTCTTTAACGATGCGTGCAAAACAGCCGAAAAGAGGTTTGGTGGCTTGTGAAAATGGGTATATTGAAATATATAATTTTCCTAGAGCTGATAAGGCGACAATCACATATACAAGTGATGGACATACTGAAGAGATTGTTTATGGAGAAAGTAGTTTAGCACTCAACTATGAGATCCGTGATATGGAAGAATATGTTTCAAGTTTAAATGGACAAACAAATTTAGAATATATTCAAGATGTGATGGATGTATTGACGAGGGTACAAGAAAGTTGGAAGGTACATGAATAAAAAATATTTTTTCTTTGACATTGATGGCACTTTAACCGATCGTAAAACTGGTAAGATCGTGCCAAGTGCACAAGTCGCATTAAATGAACTACAAAAGGCAGGTCATTTTGTAGCTATTGCGACAGGTCGTGCTCACTATAAAGCACGTAATTTTATGGAGAGTGTGGGTTTACATGATATGGTTTGTTGCGGTGGCGGCGGATTAGTCATTAGTGATGAATTGGTGCAAAATATTCCTTTAGATTTAGATAAATCAAAGGCCATTGCCAAACAAGCATTGTCTTTAGGATATGGCGTTTTATTTGCGCTAGACGATTCAATTAAGGTATATACAAAGGATCATACATTCCAGAATCAAGTAGGTGATCGTAAGGAGCCTACGGAATATATTTATGATGAAAATTTGGATGTAGACAAGCTGGATGTGATTTATAAAATGTATATTTCTATTCCAAAAGAGAAAGAATCTGAAATGACTTTAAAGGATACATTAGGCAATATGCGTTTTGTGCCAGATTATCTAATGTTTCAATATGATGCGAAACACCAAGGTATCTTGGATATGATGCAGCATATTGGTGGTGATTTAAAAGACGTGGTTGTCTTTGGGGATGACACCAATGATATGGTTATGTTTGATCCGCAATGGACAAGTGTAGCGATGGGAAATGCGTGTCAAGAATTAAAGGATATCGCAACATATGTTACAGATGCCAATGTGGATGATGGAATTTATAATATTTGTAAGAAAATGGAATGGATTTGGCGCAATAAATTTGGATGGGGTTAGGTGAATTTGCTCTCCAAGATTTTAAGGGGCGGCATATACCCCAAAACGGTT
>NZ_CAKVMR010000091.1 GCF_934772795.1 uncultured Holdemanella sp. | reverse complement strand
AACAAGTCGATAAATCAAGGTTTGATATTAAGAAGAGTATAATAGAACTAGAAAGAGAGGTAGTATATGACTAACTTCGATTATTTAAAGAAAGAAAAAGATTTTGATAGCTTTGTAGATATAGCTATTGTTGCAGAGAAGACGTATAAGATTGATGTTAGTACGTGTATTATCAACTGTAGACGTGCACTAGAGGCAGGCATTAAATGGATGTATTCAGTAGATGCAGATTTAGATATTCCTTACCAGGATAATTTGCATACATTAATGAATACACGAGCTTTTAAATCAATCATGGATGATGATATTTGGAAGCGAATTGAGTTTATTCGTCGATATGGGAATGAAGCGGTTCATACTGCAACCACTAAAACGGCTAGTATCGCGAAAATATGTTTACATAACTTGTTCTATTTTACTGATTTTATTGCGTATTGTTATGGTGATAATTACGAAGAAAGAGAATATGATGACTCTTTATTGGAACAAGAGGAAGTGGTTCCTGTAAAAGCAGTTCCAGATGTTGATTTAGAGGCTTTGATCGCGGAAAATAAATCTTTGAAAGAAGAGTTGAGTTCTCGTCGTGTTCAACAGCAAGAAACATATGTAGCAAAACCATTAGATTTATCTGAGTTTAAAACACGTAAATTATATATTGATGCCATGCTGATGGATGCTGGATGGGTTGAAGGTAAAGATTGGATTAATGAAGTTGAACTTGAAGGTATGCCTAATAAGTCAGAAGTTGGCTATGCAGATTATGTTTTATATGATGATATGAACATTCCGTTAGCAGTGATTGAGGCTAAGAGAAGTTGTAAAGATCCTGCAGTGGGAAGACAACAGGCAAAATTATATGCAGATTTATTAGAGAAGAAATATAAAAGAAGACCTGTGATTTTCATTACGAATGGATTTGAAACTCGTATAATAGACAATGATTATCCTGAAAGAAGAGTATCGAGTATTTATTCAAAGCGTGATTTAGAAAAGTATTTCAATTTAAGAAGAACAAAATCTCATTTGAATTATATTGCGATTAATAAGAATATAGCTGGTCGTTATTATCAGGAAGCTGCAGTTCGTGCTGTATGTGAAGCCTTTGATAAAGGAAATAGAAGAAAGGCTTTATTAGTTATGGCTACTGGGTCTGGTAAAACAAGAACTGTCATTAGTTTGGTAGATGTGCTATTAAATAATGGTTGGATTAAGAATATTTTATTCTTGGCAGATCGTAACTCATTAGTTACACAGGCTAAGCGTAGTTTTGTGAATTTGTTGCCGGATCTTTCAGCTACCAATTTAGTGGAAGATAAAGAAAATTATAATGCTCATGCAGTATTTTCGACTTATCAAACAATGATTGGCTGTATTGATACAATTAAGGATGAAGGCAAGAAATTATTTACTTGCGGACATTTCGATTTAATTATTTGTGATGAAGCACATAGATCTATTTATAACAAATATAGAGATATATTTTCATATTTTGATGCTCCTTTAGTTGGCTTAACTGCAACGCCTAAAGATGAGATTGATAAGAATACATATGAGGTTTTTGAATTAGAAAATGGAATTCCAACATATGGGTATGAATTGGCTCAGGCTGTAAATGATGAATTTTTAGTTGACTACAAATCTATAGAATGTTCTACAGAATTTATGAAGAATGGAATTCATTGGGATGAATTGGATAATGATGAAAAAGAAGAGTATGAGGAAACATTTGTCGATGAAGAGGGGAATGTTCCTGAAGCGATTAGTGCTTCAGCTATAAATCAATATGTTTTTAATAAAGATACTGTGCGTAAGGTATTAGCAACTTTATTTAAATATGGTATTCGTATTGATTATGGGCAAAAAATTGGTAAAACAATTATCTTTGCGAAGAATCATAAGCATGCAGAACTCATACTGGAAATTTTTAATAAGGATTATCCTGAATTAAAAGGTTATGCAGAAGTCATTGATAATAAAATCAACTATTCTCAGACGTTAATTGATCAGTTTTCTGATCCTAGAAAATTACCTCAAATTGCGATATCAGTTGATATGTTAGACACAGGTATTGATGTTCCTGAATGTGTGAATTTGATTTTCTTTAAAAAAGTAATGAGTAAGGCTAAATTCTGGCAAATGATTGGTCGTGGAACAAGATTATGTCCAGGACTTTTAGATGGAAAAGATAAAGATAAGTTCTTGATTTTTGATTTCTGTGGTAATTTTGAATTTTTCAGAATGAAGACTGGAAGTGCAACACCGAACATGCTTGCAGTACAGGGAGCTGTTTTTGCGTTGAAGTTTGAGATAGCTTATAAATTACAAGCTTTGAATTATCAAACGGATGAACTAAAAAAATGGCGTAAAGAACTTGTTGATTATATGGTTGGTAAGGTTAAAGAATTGGATCGTAATCGTTTTGATGTTAGACAACATTTAAAATATGTGGATCTATATTCGAATCCAGATCATTATCAAATGCTTACATATGAAGATTGTTTGATGGTGCGTCAAGAATTAGCACCACTAATCTTACCTGATGAAGATGAAGTAAGTGCTGTACGATTTGATGCGTTAATGTATGGTATTGAATTAGCTCATTTGGCCGAGAAACAGAGTAAGCGTAGAATTAAAGATTTATTAAAAAAGGTAACAGGTTTATCTAAAGTGTCGAATATTCCAGAAATTGAAAAGGAAAGTGAAATTATTCATGCTATCTTAAATACGAATTATTTGGAATATAGCGGTATAGATGAATTTGAAAAGATTCGTTTGCGATTAAGAGATTTAATCAAATATATTCCTAGACAAGGATTATCTTATGAAACGAATTTTGAAGATGATATTTTAGATGTTCAATTTAATGATTCAGAATTGGAGAATGATGATTTAAAGAACTATAAATCTAAAATTGAATACTATATTCGCCAACATCAAAAAGATGATCCAGTGATTTTGAAAATCAAAGAGAATAAACCGTTAAATAATACAGATTTAGTTTCTTTAGAAAATATTTTATGGAAAGAATTGGGTACTAAGAAAGATTATTACTCAGAAGTAGGGGAAAAGCCGATTGGGGAATTTGTTCGAGAAATTGTTGGTTTGGATATGAATGCTGCCAAGGATGCTTTCTCTAAATATTTAGATGAAAGAAATCTTAATTCTGAACAGATCTATTTCGTGAACCAAATTGTAGAATATATGGTAAGAAATGGTTTAATGAAAGACATGAGTGTTTTACAACAGTCTCCATTTACGGATAAAGGTTCAGTTGCTGATTTGTTTGGCAATGACATTCAAACTTGGATGGAAATCAAGAGCGTTATTGATAATATTAATAACAATGCGAATTATAATTAGTGTTAATTACATGGCTTTATAGGAGGGGTAGCAATGAAAGGGCAAGAAATTCAATTTATTCAATATATAAGCGGACCTACAAAACGATTTGTGATGGTTCACTTGAGGATATATTTGATAAATTAGATGAAATTAATGATAACATTGGCTGAAATTAATGGTATCATATAGGTAATGATATATCTTTTCAAATCAGTTAGGGATAATATAATGTGGCATTGTCTGATTTGGATGATGCCTTTTTGTTTAATGGAGTTAGTTGTATGATGGATTTTAAGTTACTTACCAAACAATTGTTAGAAACATATTTAGGATCGGATACGTTGAGTGATGTTGCGATTCAGGATTTTTTAGATTCCAATGCGAGTATTATTGGTACGGGAAAACAAGAGTTCTTTAGTAATATGGATCATTTTTTGTCTGCATTCAAATTTGATGTAGAGAAAAGAAAGGATATTCGTTTTGAGTTTAAAGATTTTGATGCTGAAGAACATATAGTGGATGATCAATGTGTCTTTGTGTATGGCTCTGTTCAAATCTATGGTATTTTCGAAAATGAAGTTACCATCATGCATATGGACTCTCGTTTTACAATTGTTTATGGAATACAGAATAATCAATGGAAAGTGCTTCATATTCATCATTCAATGCCGGATAAGCAACAAATGGAAAATGAAGAATTTCCAATTGCTTTAGGAAGACAAGTACAACAGGCTCGTCATGAAGTAGAGGCGTTGGGTGCTGCTTATTCTTATATTTCCGTAATTGATTTGATTTCCAAAGAAGTGGAATTGATCAAGAAAAGTAGAGAATATGATCCTAAATTGAATGTGAATAAAGTAGATATAAATGGAGTGATTGATTTAATCAATCGATTGATTGCGAAAGATTATAGAGCATCAACTGTAGAATTCTTTGATTTTGATACTATCGCAAAACGTCTTGAGGGTAGAAATTCATTGTCATATTCGTTTGATAGAATAGATGGAGTATGGATGCTAGCGATGGTTGTTCCACAAAAGGTTGATGAGTTTGGTAATGTGGTTAGTATCTTAATTGCGATTCGTGATTTTACTGAAGAAAAGAAACGTGAATTAGAACAAGAAGAGGCTTTACGACAAGCAAAGATCAAAGCAGAAAAGGCAAATGAAGCCAAATCCATGTTCTTGTTTAATATGTCGCATGATATTCGTACGCCAATGAATGCGATTTTAGGGTATTCGCAATTAATGAAGAAGGAATTGAGTGATCCTAAGCTAGTTCATTATCAAGAAATGATTGAACAATCCAGTCAATTATTACTTTCGATTATCAATAATGTGTTGGATATGGCTCGTGTTGAAAGTGGTAAAATGGAATTGGATGAAAACTATGATGTGGTTGGTAATGTTTCTCAACTTGTTTGTGGTGCTTTTGAAGCCGAGGCTTCAAAGAAACATATTGAATTGAATAGAAATATTCGTGTTCAACACAAGAATATTATGGTGGATACGACTAAGATGCAGGAGATTCTATCCAATCTAATTAGTAATGCGATTAAATATACGCCTGAAGAAGGTACGGTAACCATTGATGTTAAGGAACTTCCTTGTGATAGAGAAGGTTATACGTTAATTCAAACAAAAATTACGGATACGGGTATTGGAATGAGTGAAGATTTCTTGCCATCATTATTTGAGTTATTTACAAGAGAAAGAAATACAACCATGTCTAAGATTCCTGGTACAGGCTTGGGTATGGCCATCGTTAAAAACTTTGTGGATCTAATGGATGGAAGTATTGAAGTAGAAAGTGAACTTGGTAAGGGCAGTATTTTTACAATTACCATTCCACATAAAATAGCTGATCAAGAATATACAAATCGAAATATCGAATCTCATAATGAGTGTGATATTGAATTTAAAGGCAAAAGAATTTTGTTGGCGGAAGATAATGCATTAAATGCAGAAATTACGACAACGATTCTTACGGAAATGGGTTTTGAAGTAAAAGCTGTAGAAGATGGAATTCTTTGTGTAAATGAAATCCAACATCAACCTAGCAATACCTATGATTTGATTTTAATGGATATTCAAATGCCGAATATGGATGGCTTTAAGGCCACACATTGCATTCGCCATCTATCTGAACCTGAAAAGACCAATATACCTATTATAGCTATGTCTGCCAATGCGTTTGAGGAAGATAAGAAAAAAGCATTTGATGTACAGATGAATGATTATATAACGAAACCAATCGACTTTCAAAAGATGGAAGAAGTATTAAAACATGTATTAAGTAAGAAGGATCCTCTTAGTTGAGGGTTCTTTTATCTTATGTTGTGTAAATGATTGATTTTGTGTTAGTTTAGATGTTAAAATCATATCTAATTCGATGAAAATAAGGCGATTTAGACAAGATAGGATCATTCGCAACAAAATGCTTGGAGTTAATATTGTTTTCACATTGAACATTTATAATAGAAATTGGCTACTGGATGTAGTAACGGTGAACCCTCTGAATAAAAAGGATTATATCTTGAGTTGTCTAAGATTCCGATTTTGTAGGAGGACGTGTTTATGTATATTTATCTGTACGTTGATGTTGCCATGACTATCTTGGCTTTAGTTGAATTACTAAAAATCACATTGATTATCGTAGAAAAATGTAAAAGACACTAGTTCACCCAAACCCAACGGATTACTAGTGTCTTTATACTAAAAAATTCAGAGGAACCACTGTATCCAGTAGTCTTTCTGTATGAATATTAAACACTTGATATATGTAAAAGTCAAGGCTAACCTTATGTAATTCAACGGAAATAAGGCGTTTTAGATTAAATGAGATAGATGTTTTTGTGCTCAAAATACTTAAACTTGCTACTGAAGTAGCGGTGGCTATCTTTGAAAAAATAGGATGATATCTTGAGTTGGCAAAGATTCCGATTTTGCACAAGGACGTGTTTTATGTATATTTATCTGTACATTGATGTTGCCATGACTATCTTGGCTTTAGTTGAATTACTAAAAATTAACATAAATTATATATGCCTTTTTGACTATCTTTTTATATCTTCTCAAATGTCCGCAAAGCCTTATTTTATCGGCTCTACGGGCATTTTGCTTTTGTGGTAAACCTCACATATCTAGGTCTATCTTTTTATATTTTCGCTATCAAACGTGGTTAAAATCGTGGTAAATACTTCTATGCGATTAGACGCTGAACCTCTGATTTTGCGGTATCTATGGACGCATGAGCATACCAGTTCATTGTGATACTGAT
>NZ_CAKVMR010000090.1 GCF_934772795.1 uncultured Holdemanella sp. | reverse complement strand
GCGAATTTTTAGCTACTTAGCACTCTGCCCCAAGTAATCTTAAAGCAGATCTAAACCCTAACTATTCTTATATAGTCATGGATTTAGCGTCGAAAGGCGCTTTTTTTGTGCAAAAGACACATTAAATAAATTAGGATATAAAGCTAAAATCAACACTCATACAACGTCTTGTATAAATTGACTTCTGGCATATATCTTTATTTCGAATGCCACTTAAGATGTTGTTGATCTTCATAAATTCATCTTGAAACATCTTGTTCCCGATCATCATTGTATGTAACTCACTATATTGAAATAACGCTAGATAACCTTGTAGATAATGTGTCATTACATTTCTTTTGCCTCTGAAGAATGCTTTGATTCTGTCATGAAGACGATTAACCATTTCTAAGGTATATCCATCTTTCGATTTTTCACCTGATGGTATTTTGACCCATTTTATGTTTAATGCATCCATTAATTGATGATAGCTTCTTTGACTATCGCTGATTACGACTGATCCAGGACATATTGAATTTTTAAAAATATCTATTAGCGTGCTAGAGGTGGGACGACCTCTGTCTGCTGTGTGTACAACACAATTTCCGTCTTCATCTATTGCGCATGCGATACCAATTTTATCTTTACTTATACCTCTACGATTTTGGTTTACAAACCCCTTAGCTTGGTAAGTCAAATATGTTTCATCTAGTGCAATTTTCTTTGACAATTGCTTTTTGTTTATCAATTCATTAAGCACATACATAAGTTTATGTCTGTTATAAAAAGCTGAAACAATACTGATACCTACAAGCTTTGCGGTTTTAGATAAATAATCATTGTTCAATGAAGAATAAAATAAGGTTTCCCATTGTTCTTTTGATAAATGAGACCAATGCATTAGATGATTTGTACTATTAATGAATCTTCGTTTACAATTATTGCATTTATAACGTTGTCTTCCTTTACTGTTTTTTCCAGCCTTAACAATATGAACACTTCCACAATAAGGGCAACACTCAATATGAGAGCTGAATAGAAATTCAAAGCATGACTGCTTAATGGCGTCAGATAATTGTAGTAACTCATTCGTATCGTAATTATCGAATGTTCTTGTATCTAACAACTCTGTAGATTCATCTATTTTTAAATTGAATTCTGTAAACATGGTTCATTACCTCGCTTACAGGTAAAGTGTACTAGTCTAATCGACAATAATGATGTCTATATCCCGTTTTATTAAATGTGACTTTGTGCAAAAAATTAAAATTTATTAGAAAAAGTGCATTTTTTTACGTATAAGAGTATGTAGGAAATGCCTACTAGAAAAGAGGTGCTCATGAGAAGTACTAATTTATTAAACAATTTCGCCTTTAAGCATGTCTTTGGCGAAGATTGTAAAGAGGCCAATGATGCCTTAAAATCATTACTTACGGTATTTTTGGAAAGGAAGGTGTTAAATGTACATGTAACGAATGTGGGAGTTGATCCAATACTTGAAGTTTTTGTAGAATTTGACGACAACACCAAGATGAAACTAGCTATTCTGATAGATCAAAATATAATCAAATTACATCGCTTATCTGAATATTATCTTATGAGGTTGTTTGGATCACAGGAAGAATATGATTTAAACCCATGTCAAGTCATTGCGTTCTATGATGGTAAGGAATGTGAATTTGAAATAGATCTTCAATTTAGAAATGATAATGGTATTTTGTTTTTTCCGGATGGCATGTTGAAAATATCTGTGTATTCAACACAAAATTTAGATAAGTCTTATGATCAGATGAATGATAAAGAAAAAATGGTATATTACTTTTTGAATTGTCGTGATAATGGTAAAACTAAGATGATAGAAAATGATGAAGTAATTCAAACGGTAGAAAAACGAGTAGAAACCATATCGAATGATTGTTGGACAAAATGGATTGAAGACTTTAGAATACAACAAGAAAATGAACTAAAACTTGAATTTGAAGACGCTCAAAAACGATTAAAGAAAGCTCAAAAACGATTAGAGGAAGCGAATAAACGATTAGAGGAAGCGAATAAACGATTAGAGAAAGCAAATGAAAAAGTACAAGAAGCAAATAAACGTGCAGATGAATCTGATAAGCTGGTGATAAGATGAATCAAGAAATGACTTTGATGCTCCAAACTATACTTTCAAATGGAATGAGTGTATCTGAAATAGCGAAGTGTGTATCTAAAAGTGAAGAAGAAATTTTGGAATTGATTTGCTAGCCACCTTAATGGTGGCTTTTGTATTACAGTTTCTTGGAAAGGTAGGTGTTTTAAATTACAACACCACATAATAACGCAAATATAGAAGATGTCGCTAAAGTTGTATTAGCAACAGTTGATAGAGTGCGTATTAAATAGATGTGGTAAGTCATGTTGTTTAGTAAATTAAGCTCGCATAAAAATGCCATAAGATTTAATGTTGGATTGTATGTTGTAAAAATAAAAATATATGTTGTAGAATTAGAATGTGAATTGAAAATTTAAGATTAATCAATGTTATTTGTAGAGGAAGGTGTTAAGAATGCTAACGAAAAGGCAAATTGAAATTATAAAAAAATTAAATGATGAAGATAAGCTTACTGCCCAAAATTTAGCATCATCTTTGCATGTTTCTACAAAAACGATTCGAAATGATATTCATGCGATTAATACGATGTATCCAAATAGTGTTGAAGCTATGCAGGCTTCAGGATTTAAATTGATGAATAAGGAAATCTTTGCACTCATAAAAAAAACAAAGCTTAATTCAAATAATACAGATATTGAATTTTTGGTATTAAAACATTTAATGGCTGGAACTAGTACTTACATTGATGATTTATCTGATGATTTGTTTATTAGTAATACGTCACTTTTAAAAATAATAAAGAAAATAAATAATTTGTTGGAAAAAGAAAATTTTAAGTTATCAATCATAAGAAGAGATAATAAGCTTTATTTAATAGGGAGTGAAGAGGAAAAAAGAAAAGCAATCTCATTCACAATATCTCATGAATTTACATCAAATGTTTTAAACATTAATGATTACGCAAATTTTTTTCAAGGTTTAAATTTAACATTGTTGAAACAAAAGACAATTGGATATCTTAATGAAAAAAACATCAAAATGAGAGATATTGAATTGATTAGCTTTCTATTGCACGTAGCAATAATGATAGATCGAATAAAGAATAAGCATAATATTGTATATGATAATTATAATAATATAGACTCATATTTTATTGATTTAGCAAATGAATATTTATGCTTGTTACAGCAAATTAGTGATATTACATTTAATGACAGTGAAATTAATTATTTGGCTACTTTATTTGCAGGGAAGGTAGATGTTAATACAAGCGAAAATACGGATAAAATTCAAATGTTAATAGATTTTATGTTAAAAGATATAAATGAAATGTATGGTATAGATTTTCAATCGGATGAACAGTTAAAAGATAATTTGATTGCACATCTAATTGGTTTACAGAATCGAATCAAATATAATACATTTTTAATGAATCCCATGATAGAAGATATAAAACGCAGGTTTCCTATATTATTTGATATTAGTGTCTACATGGCAGATCAAATTCAAAGTTTTTATCATGTTCGTCTATATGAGGAAGAAATAAGTTATCTTACACTTCATTTAATGGGCTCTTTGGAACGTAACGGGGAAAGAGAAAATAAAAGCGTTGTTATCATCTCACCTGTAGGTAAATCTGGGATGCAATATTTTAATAGAAGACTCAATCATTTGCATCAATATGATATTTATATTAAATCCATATTATCGTGTTTCGAATATGATAAAGTTAATCTCTATCATCCTGATTTAGTTATTAGTTTTGACGACTCCATTAAAATAAAGGAGTATCCGATTTATTATGTTAAGAATCTTTTAAATGATGAAGATATTGAAAATATTTATAATATGTTACACCAAAATCATAAAGGAAATAAATGTTTGGACTTTTTTGAGGAAGAATTGTTTTTTCCTAAAGAGAATTTTGATTCAAAAGAAATGGTTATTCACTTTCTAAGTGATAAATTAGTTGAGAAAGGCTATGCGGATAAAAGATTTGAATCTTTAGTGTTAAATCGTGAAATAGTGGCTCCAACAGCATATGGTAATTTATTTGCGATGCCTCATCCGATAAAAAAAGAAGGACTTAAAAATAAGATTGCTGTTTGTTCGTTGAATAAAAGTATAAATTGGGATGATAAAAAAGTTAGATTAATATTTTTAATTTGCTTAAATAAAGATAGCCAAGAATCTGGCTTTGATGAACTATTTGATCGAATTGTTAGTATATTGGATAATCCTGAAAAAGCAGAGTCTTTAATAAAACAGGACAACTATTCGAAGTTCTTGAATCTTTTCTTTGAATATTAAAATTATGGGTATTTTAAAAACTGCATAACACATAATGAACGTAAATCCTTAATCTAAAGGATAAACGTTCATTTTTATTTGGTTACAAAATGTAATATGTATTTTTAGGTTAGATATAATTCTTTTATGAATTGTTGAGCGAACGTATTTTCCATTTATAAGTGGAAAATCTGTTTTTTACCAATTGTAAAATTAGTTTTACAATTTTTATGCATAAAGAAAGGATTTATAGATATGGATATGGAAATAAGCTGTATGCAAATGATTTTGCATAGTGGAAATTCTCGTGGTGATTCTAGTGAAGCTATTGAATGTTTAAAAGAAAAACAATTTGATAAAGCATCGGAACTATTAGAAAATGCTAAATCAGAATTATTGTTAGCACAAAAAACTCACGCAGAATTGTTAAGAACAATGACGAATGATGAATCAATTCCTATGAATTTATTATTGGTGCATGCAGAGGATCATGTGGCAAGTTCGGAAGTGGTATTAACTATGGCTAACGAATTGTTCGCTGTTTATTCAATTTTGAATGATGGAAAGGTGTACTAGAATATGGGGTTAAGAAAAGATTTCCTTTGGGGTAGTGCAACTGCTTCTTATCAATGTGAAGGAGCCGTAAATGAAGGCGGAAGAGTTCCGAGTATGTGGGACACGTATTTGCATGATGGCGGATATGAAACTGGTGATGTAGCTAGTGATTTTTATCATCATTATAAAGAAGATATAAAAATGATGGCTGAAGGTGGTCAAAATACATTACGTCTGTCATTAGCATGGCCAAGAATAATCAAAAACATTGAGGGTGAAATCAATGAAGAAGGTATTGAATTTTATCGTGATGTTTTAAAAACTTGTCATCAATATGGAATTACACCATTTGTAACAATTTATCATTGGGATTTACCTCAATATTTAGAAGAAAAAGGTGGTTGGCTAAATGAAGAAACATGTTATGCATTTGAGCAATATGCAAAAGTATGTTTTGAAAAGTTTGGTGATTTGATTGAATATTGGGTAACGTTTAATGAACCTAAATGGTTTACATTCAATGGCTATATGGTTGGAAATTATCCTCCAGGACATCATAGTGCTCAAGAAATGATTATTGCGGCATATCATGTTATGTATGCAAGTGCATTAGGAGTTCGAGCTTTTAAGAAAGGCCATTATAAAGGGATGATTGGTATCGTTCATAGTTTTGGACCTGTAGATGGAATTGATGATACTTTGGCTACTAAAATAGCTATGCGATTTGCAGATAACTATGCAAATAATTGGATTTTAGATACGGCAGCTAAAGGTGAAATACCATTCGATTTATTATGCGTTTTATCTCAAAATTATGATTTGTCATGCATCAAAGATGAACATTTGCCAATTATTAAAAATTATACAGTAGATTTCTTGGGATTAAATTATTATTCACGTGTATGGGTAAAACCATATAGTGGAGGAGAGACTCAATTGGTTGTTAATAACAGTGGTAAAGACTTTAAAGGAGAAAGTAAGATTGTTATTAAAGGATGGTTTGAACAGATTATGAATAATCCGGACGCTATCTATACTGAATGGGATGTAGAAATATATCCACAAGGTTTACAGAAGGGCCTAAAACAAGTATGGGAAAAATATCATTTACCTATTTTTATCACTGAAAATGGTGTTGGAGTAAGAGAAGATATCACTGTAAATCAAGTAGAAGATGATTATCGTATTTCATTCATGAATGATCATATTAGTGCGATTATGAATGCAGTTGACGCTGGTGTGGATGTTCGTGGATATTATGCATGGAGTACGTTTGATTTGTATTCTTGGAAAAATGGTGTTGAAAAACGCTATGGCTTGGTAGGTATTGATTTTGATGATAAGGAATTAAAACGTAAACCTAAGAAAAGTTATTATTGGTATAAATCTATTGCTGAAAGTAATGGAGAAAAAATACAAAGAAAGGATTGGTAAAAAAATGAAGGTAATGTTAGTTTGCAATGCTGGGATGTCCACAGGGATTCTAGCTAAAAAGATTGAAGAAGCAAGTGGTGGTAAACTTGAATGTAAAGCATACGGGGAAGCCGAATATCTTAATCATGTTGGAGAAGGTTATGAATTATTGTTGATTGGTCCACAAATTCGTCATCTAAAAAAACAGATTGAAGAGTCTGTATCAATTCCAGTGGATACTATTGCTCCACAATATTATGGAATGATGAATGGTAAAGGCGTTTTTAAAGAAATAGAGAAAAAGTATAACTTGTAAAGATTACAAAAGGAGAAGATATTTTATGATGGAAAATTTTACAACTTTTCTAGAAGAAAAGTTAATGCCAATTGCAACTAAATTCTCGACTCAGAGACATTTAAAAGCAATTCGTGACGCATTTATTTGTATTATGCCAATTACATTGGCAGGTGGTATTGTTTCGGTTATTGCCGCAGCTCCAGCTCCAGAAGGAACAACAAACGGACTATTACTTGCGTGGGCAGCTTTTGTAAGTAATAACAATATGATTTTATCTTGGATTAATGCTATTACTATGGGAGCTATGTCATTGTATGTAACAATTGCATTAACTTCATTTTTAGCTAAATCTTATAAATTAGATAATTTATTACCTATTTTACCTGAATTATTCATGAAAATATAAAAATTCGTAGAATGTTCCTAATTTAAAGGAAATCTACGAATTTTTCTTA
>NZ_CAKVMR010000089.1 GCF_934772795.1 uncultured Holdemanella sp. | reverse complement strand
AAATGAAAGCTAACTATATAAAATTCAAGTAGTTTTTTATGAAAAAGTTTGAAAATATAAAATAACTAGATTTTTTAGTTAGTTTTAAATTGATCTTTGAAAATGTGAATATTGGATTAAATTTAGGCATGACGAAAAGAACTTTTAAAATTCTATTTTTTAAAAGTTCAGATGCTTTAGATGCATTTGTCTTATCTTAATAATGCAGGATCAAATGATTGTCCTGTTTCTAGTAAATGATAAATGATTCTAAGCAGCTTTCTAATGCAGTGGCCTTGAGCACAACGGTGTCCTTTACCTTGAGATATTTTCAATCGATAGTATTTCTTGAATGCAGGATTATATTTGATTACAGGCAATATGATTTGATACAAAGTTTTTCTAAGATATTTAGATCCCTTCTTGGTTATGCCAGTATGTTGGGCGTTGTATTGACTCGATTCATAGTGATAGGGGGCTACTCCTGCAAATTTAATGATCTGAGATGGCTTGGAATAATTGCCAATATCTCCTAATTCGGCTAAAATAGAAGTACCAGAGAAATGAGAAATCCCTGGAATGCTTAGGATAGGAGAGTTGTTTGTGATTGAGAACTCTTCTATTTTTTTATCTATTTCAGCGATTTGCTCTTTAATAAGCGTGATTTGGCTTACCAAGTGTTTGATCTGTATAGTTTCAACTTCTGAAGAGATTCCAATAGAATTCTTAGCGCATTCTTTTAACTTTTCAGGAGTCAATGAAATGCGGCCGCCTCTGCCTTTGATTTCAAAACATTTACGAATTGTACGAATATCTGTAGAAGCGATAGCTTCAGCACTGCCAAACGTTTTAAGAAGATTCATGTAAACAACGCCATATTTAGAACCGAATAAGGTATTGAATTCAGGGAAAACAAGATCAATTGATTTCTGTAGTCGATTACAGTATATATTGAGTTCTTCTTTTAGATTATGATGATGACGAGTCAATTGTCTTTGTTCATATAAATCAAAACGGTCAACTTTAGTAATACGATACTGTTTCTTGCGCTCAGGAGTATCAAGGACATCACAAATGGTGATTGTATCTAGTTTGTCATTCTTAGTAATGCCACCTTCCATCTTACGTGTAAGATCAGTAGTTTTAGGGTTGATCAAGGCAACGGTATATCCGTTGCTAAGAAGAAATTTAAGAAGAGCAACATGGTAATGCCCGGTGTCTTCCATACCAATTAGAATTGATTTTTTAGAATACGGTTTAAGAGAGTTGATTAGAAAGTCAAATCCTTCTTTGTTGTTAGAAAAAGAAGAAGGTGCAACATTGAGTTCACCAGTTTCTTTGTCCATGACACAAAAATGATGACTGTTCTTTCCAACATCGATACCAACTAGTTTCATAAATAAACATCCTTTCTTTATAGAAACGTGTGAAAATGGTTATCCACAACACTTAGACCACAAAACCTGGTTCAAAATACGAATTCAAAGACTCATCTAACTAATCACTGTTTTGGAATAAGGTGTGGTAAGAACCTTTCAGAAGTAGTCAAGCTACAGGAAGTGTATATACAAATCCACATTCACATATTCAATTTTACAAATTAACAACACCGTCTTCAACCACGGTTACAAACAGGTTGAAAGAAAGGAGAAGTATATTGTAGACGACCAGTTAGATGGGTCAATTACAATATACCAGGAGTGTTATAATGGCAATTCATTTACAAGAATTTGATATACACCTATTTAGAGGTATTCATAATCTTGAATTAAAAGATTTGAATCATATTAATATAATAACTGGTGATAATAATACTGGAAAAACGAGCGTATTAGAGAATATTAATTTTCTTAAAGGAATTGATAGTGTTCGTAATCTTGCATATTCTACGACTCGAAGTGTAAGAGGGATGGATAGGACTAGTTTTTCAACTTTTGAAAGAGTGAATTATTTGTTTCCAGTGGATGAAGGGGAAGTTTCCAAAATTGAATATAGTTTTAAATTAGAGAATAAGCCACATAGTGTTAATCTTTTTAAAGAAAACTATTTTGAATTATTACCGGATAGCGAAGTGCGTAAGATGATGGGGTATAGTAATAAAGTTCGTGAATGTGATGAAATGATCGATACGGAGTTTATGCATTTAAAAATTGATTTAGATGGTAAAGAACTGTTGAATGAAAAGTACTCTGAATATGATCGTTTTACTACAAATGGAAAACAGGAAACGAAATTAATTAATTCCACTTTAGTATCGTCTTTTAAACATGTTTCTGATGATTTGTATTTAAGTAAAGTCTTGAACAATGTGGAATTATATCAAGAGATGTTGGGCGTATTGAAAGAATTTGATGAGGATATAATTGGTTTGAATGTGGATTCAAAAGGAAATTCAGCTTGGAGAAAAAGGTATATGATTCTTTCAAAAAATCATAAAGAAGCGATTCCTTTAGAATTGTATGGGGATGGTATGAAAAAAGCCATCTTATTAATGAGTGCAGTAATTGCATCAAAAAACGGGATTTTATTGATTGATGAGTTTGAAACTTCGATTCATACTTCAGCTATGAATAAAATATTTTCATGGATATTAAGTACGGCTGTAAAACTCAATATTCAATTGTTCATTACATCGCATAGTAAAGAGGCAATTGAAAAAGTTTTAAAGTGTGATCCAACATTGCAAGATAAAATGAATCTTTACACTTTATATAAGAAGGATGATTCTACATTAACAAGAAAATTATCTTGCTATGAAGCAATTGAAGCCATGGATGATTATGATATTGAGGTACGATAATGAAATCTGTTATAGCTTATGAGAAATAAATATTTTGATGAACTAGTAACAGAAAATGATTTGTTTTATGTATGTTATATGATTGAGAAGACATCTCGATTTCTTCATCAACGAAATCAATATGTTGTGAATCAACTGGGATATGATCATTTGTATCATCTTATTAGTGTTGCGAATGTTTTGCATAGTGATAATCCAGATAAGGTAGTACATGATTTGATGGATGAATATAAACTAGAATATGGAAATTTCCATGTTGAAAATGTAAATAGTGAATTATGTTCTCGCATTCCAACTGAATTGGATATGGGAAAAGTATACGCAAGATTAATCATTGATACATTACTTCCAAATGAAGATTATATACAAGGACTTATACGAATCTATAATGATGAAATTTGTTTGATTATTGATGATTATAATAGCAGTGCTTATTATGAACCTTCTTATGTGAAGGCAAGAGCCTATAAAAATGGGGGATTTTAAAAAAAGATTGTAGATTACTGTTCTACAATCTTATCTAAACTATGAATGAATTCTACAACCATCTTACGCTTAATATCATCGATCCTTACGAGTTTATTTAACGCTTCGATTTCAACTTCGTTATCTAGACAAACGATTTCTCGTCTTAGTCTATCAATTTCGTCTTCTAAACGATTCTGTTCTTTAATATATTGTTCATGAACAGCTTTAATTTGATTGTATAATTGATTATCCATGTTTACACCGCTTTCTTTAATCATCATATAGTAAAGTTAAGAATAAAACAACTAATTTTTCAAAATGATTTGAGTTTTTACTTTTTCTTTGATAAACTAAATTCAAAGCGATGACAAGAAGGAGTAGTTTATACCAATTCTTAAGAGAGCAAGCGTTTGGTGAAAGTTTGTGTGTTGGATAAGTGAAGGTAGTCTTTGAGTTGAATTTATGAACTGAGAGTAGTAAATTTCGTGACACAGCGTTAATGTGAATGAGAATAAAATTAGGTGGTACCACGTCAAGCACGTCCTATGGGGATGTGCTTTTTTATATTTACGGAAAGGATGATTGTGGATGACGTTGGAAGCAAAGTATAATCATTTAGCAGTAGAAAATGATAAATACCAAAATTGGATTGAAAAAGGATATTTCACAGCGGGCGATCTATCGAAACGCCCATATTGTATTGTGATCCCTCCACCAAACGTAACAGGAAAGTTACACTTGGGACATGCATGGGATACAACACTACAAGATATTTTATGTCGTTATAAAAGATTAAAAGGCTACGATGTATGTTGGGTAGCCGGAATGGACCATGCAGGTATTGCGACACAGGCAAAGGTAGATGCTCGTTTAAAATCAGAAGGAATTTCTCGCTATGACATTGGTCGTGAAAAATTCTTAGAAAGAGCATGGCAGTGGAAAGAAGAATATGCTTCTACCATTCGTAGCCAATGGGCTAAATTAGGACTATCTTTAGACTATAGTCGTGAACGCTTTACATTAGACGAAGGATTGTCGCAAGCCGTTCGTAAAGTCTTTGTAGATTTATACAATGATGGATTGATCTATCAAGGTGAAAGAATTATTAACTGGGACCCAGAAGCTAAAACAGCATTATCAAATATTGAAGTTGAACACAAAGAAATCATGGGACACATGTACTACTTCAAATATAAAGTCGTAGAAACAGGACAGGAATTAGTCATTGCGACAACACGTCCAGAAACAATGTTTGCCGACCAAGCTATCTTTGTACACCCTGATGACGAAAGATATAAAGACATCGTTGGAATGCATGCGATTAACCCTGCAAACGGAGACGAACTTCCAATCATGGCAGACGACTATATTGACATGAGTTTTGGTACAGCTGTCATGAAGTGTACTCCAGCACATGATCCTAATGACTTCGCATTAGCTAAAAAATACAACTTACCTATGCCAATCTGTATGAATCCAGATGGAACCATGAATGATATGTGCGGTAAATATGCTGGTATGGATCGATTTGAATGTCGTGAAGCATTAGTCAATGATTTCAAAGAAGCTGGTGTTGTAGATCACATTGAAGAACACTTACACCAAGTAGGACACTCAGAAAGAACAGGCGTAATTGTAGAACCATACTTAAGTAAACAATGGTTTGTGAAGATGAAACCATTGGCTGAAGAAGTATTAAAGAACCAAGAAATCGAAGATCAAAGAATTAACTTCGTACCACCACGTTTCAATAAAACATTTGAACAATGGCTAGAAAACATTGAAGACTGGTGTATTTCACGTCAGTTATGGTGGGGACACAGAATTCCAGCATGGACAAACAAAGAAACAGGTGAAATCTATGTGGGAATGGAAGATCCAAAAGACATTGAAAACTGGACACAAGACGAAGACGTATTAGACACATGGTTCTCAAGTGCATTATGGCCATTCTCAACACTAGGCTGGCCAAAAAACACAGCTGATCTAGAACGCTACTTCCCAAATGACGTATTAGTAACAGGATACGACATTATCTTCTTCTGGGTAGCACGTATGGCCTTTCAAACACGCTACTGCATGAAGAACCGTCCATTCAAAGACGTATTGATCCACGGCCTTGTACGAGATACACAAGGACGCAAAATGTCTAAATCATTAGGAAACGGTATTGATCCAATGGACGTGATTCAAGAAAAAGGCGCCGATGCACTACGCTTCTTCCTAACAACAAACTCAACACCAGGACAAGATTTACGTTTTGATGAAACGAAGATGGACGCAAGCTGGAACTTCATTAACAAGATCTGGAACGCAGCTCGTTATGTTCAAATGCAAATAGGTGATACAAAACCAGAACTAGACATGACAAAAGCGAACAGCGTAGACAAATGGATCCTAGCACGCTTTAACGAAGTATTAGACCATGTTTCAACAAACATGGACAAATACGAATTAGCCATTGTAGGAAACGAACTATATAGCTTTGTATGGGATGACTTCTGCAGCTGGTACATTGAACTATCAAAAGCTACACTATACTCAGAAGACGAAAGCCTAGTAGCCAATACAAAAGCTGTACTATATACAGTCATGATGGGAATCCTAAAAGTATTATCACCATTCATGCCATTTGTGACAGAAGAAATCTATTTGAACTTGCCACACGAAAAAGAAAGCTTAAACGTAGAGACATGGCCAGAAAAAGTTGAATTTGAATACACAGATGCAGAAAAAGATGAAATGGCATTAGTCATCAGTGCAATTCAAACTGTACGTGAAATCAAAGTTGAATATTCAATGAAACCAAGTGAAGACTTAACAATCTCACTACACAATGACAATGGCTATGTAACACTAAATACAGAATCAACTGCAATCCTTGCACGCATGGCACATGCCACAGTCAAAGAAGACCTTAATACAGAAGACGTACTATCACGTACAATCGAAAAAGCCGTATTAACAGTCGCAATGGACGCATTAATTGACCTAGAAGAAGAAAAAGGAAAACTAGATAAAGAAATCGCACGCCTAGAAAACGAAATCAAACGCTGTTCAGGTATGTTGAAAAATCCAGGTTTCGTCAATAAAGCACCAGAAGCTAAGGTCAATGCAGAAAAAGAAAAACTAGCATCTTACACAGAAAAGCTAGAAATGACAAAAACACAATTAGATAACATCCTTAAGAAATTAGGATAGTACAAATCAAACGCCCAGAGACAAGCTCTAGGCGTTTTTTTGTATACCAAACAAAAAATGTGTTCAACATCACTGTTAAACACATAGGTTCTATTTTCTTAGTTTGATAGATGAATCATTTAGTTATCTAGTAAAATCACATTGATTGTTTGGGTTTGATTTCTTCACACGTTTTTCTTACAACATAACAAGGATCGTTTTCACATTTAGAAATCACATAGTTGCGAGTTGATTCTGAAATACCATCATAAAGATAAATTTGTCTCAAAATTGCAATTTTAACATAGATTCCTTCATCATCAATTAAATTAATGATTTTGTTGTTAATGAAACTTTCGTTCTCTGCGCTTCTGGTAAGCATAAAAAGAATATGAGTAGCGTTCCATTTAATATCAACGTTATTAAGTTGTAACCACTGTAGTACATTTTGAATAATAACAATTTCTACATTTTCTGGAAATTTAATTTTATTATCAATTTCCAAGTATTCCTTAATGGTTGATGTTACAGAATTTGTTGTAGCTATATCATCTTGAATATAAGATAACTCTTCCATAATATCGGTACAACAATTGTCATTCATTGAGATTTGAAGTAGTGAAAGAGCAACTTTCAATGAGATTGTATCTATGTTTGATAAGAACATAGTATTGTCAATATCTAAAATAGTGTTTTTGCCATTAATAATTTCTTGGAATACATGCTTGTTATTTTCAAAGTTTTTTGGATATTTAAATACCAAAAAAATTAATAAATTTACTGCATCTAGATAATATGAAGTGACCTCCTATTGTCAATACGTGGATTACGACTCATAATTGGATTGATTAAAAACACTTA
>NZ_CAKVMR010000088.1 GCF_934772795.1 uncultured Holdemanella sp. | reverse complement strand
GAAGTTAAGCACTTTCACGGCGACAATAGTTGGGCTTGCCCCTGCGAAGATAGCTAGCTGCCGGGTCCTTTTTTTTTAGATTTTTGTTGATTCTTATATATAAATTTGATATTTTCTTTACTAAGGGATATTGTATTGTGGCATTCAAGGAGGCCGTTCATGTATAAAGTGAGTATATTGATTCCAGTATACAATGTGGAAAAATATTTATCGAAATGTCTGGAATCTATTCTTTTACAGACATACAAAAATATAGAGATCATTATTATCAATGACGGAACTACAGATTCATCGTTGGATATTGCTGAATTATATGCATCTAAATATGATTTTATTCATGTTTATAGCTATGAAAATGCAGGTATTTCTACAACACGAAATCGTGCATTAGAAAAGGCAACAGGGGAGTATTATTTATTTGTGGATAGTGATGATTATTTAAATCCGCATATGATTGAAAAAATGGTAAATGAAGCTATAAAAACAAATAGTGATATTGTTACATGTGGATATCGTATTGAGTATAAGGGATTATCCATTCCTGTGAGTCCAATGTGTAAAAAGACAATGGATTCTTTATCTGCACTAAGAGCATTGAGTCAAAATAAAGGTATTAACAATTATCCTTGGGGAAAATTATATGCGGCTTCTTGTTTTAAGGATGTAAAATTTCCGGATGAGAAAAAGGGATTTGAAGATACATACACAGTTTTTAAAGCAATTTATAACGCAAATCGAGTTTCAATAATGCCTAACTGTTATTATCATTATGTTAAACGTCCAGGCTCTTTAACGGATCATATGGATATTGTACAGGCATATGAAATGCGTGCTGCTTATGAATATCAGGAGCTTTGTCTACATCAATGGTTCCCTAATGAAAATTTTTATTATGACATCAATTTTTATAATAGTGATATGGTGATTTTATATACATTAATATTTTTCTATTCTAAAAAGGATCGGCCTGTTTATGTACCGGCTGTTATTGATTGGTCAAAAATCAATATATTCTATCGCATTGGATATGTTGTGTGGCGTTTGATCGCATGTATTAAGTTTGGATGGTCTTTAAAATGGCAAGAGAATTAATTCGTAAGGCAACTCTAGAAGATATGCCTGTTTTATTAGAAATTTATGATAGAGCTAGAAAATTTATGGCTTCAACGGGAAATGTAAATCAATGGACAAATGGATATCCATCACAAGAAATATTGGCAGAAGATATTGCCAAAAACGAAATGTATGTCTTAGAAGATGAAGATGGAATTCAGGCAAGTTTTGTATTTTATTGCGGTATTGATCCTTGTTACAATAAAATATATGATGGTCAATGGCTAAACGATGAACCGTATGGTGTTATTCATCGTATCGCAACTCGTGGTTTAAAAAAACATATGGCAGATATTATATTAGAGTATTGTTCTTCTAAAATTAATAATATTCGCATGGATACACATATTGACAATAAGCCTATGCAAAATTTCATGTTGAAGCATGGATTTAAGCATGTTGGTACAATTTATTTAAAAAATGGACAAAGTCGACTGGCCTTCCATTGTAATTTAAATAAAAATTAGGTAAACTTAAAACAGTTTGGGGAGATTATTATTTATGGCATTTGAATCATTAAGTGAACGCTTAAATAAAGCATTTAAAAATATTTCAGGACAGGGAAAACTGACTGAGAAAAATATGAATGACATGTTGAAAGAAGTGCGCATGTCATTATTAGAGGCAGATGTTAATTACGATGTAGTAAAGAGCTTTGTCGAAAATGTAAAAGAAAAAGCACTGGGACAAGAAGTATTGGATTCTTTAAATCCTAGTCAAATGGTTGTCAAAATTGTACATGACGAGTTGCAAGTATTATTAGGTGAAGAAGATGCTCGTATTCACTTTAAAAAGCAAGGCATGACTACGGTTATGATGGTTGGTTTACAGGGTACTGGTAAAACAACTGCGAGTGCAAAGATTGCCAATTATTGCAAGAATAAATTAGCACGTCGTGTTTTATTAGTTGCATGCGATGTTGTTCGTCCTGCCGCTATTGAACAGTTACAGACGTTAGGAAAAAGTATTGATGTCGAAGTATTTACTTGTGGACCAGAAACATCTGCAGTAGAAACGGCAAGACAGGCATTGGCCTATGCGAAAGATCGTCAAAAAGATTTAGTGATCTTTGATACGGCGGGTCGTTTGCACATTGATGAAGCATTGATGCAAGAGCTTCAACAAATGAAAGAACTTGTTGTTCCTGATGAAATCTTATTAACTGTCGATGCGATGACAGGTCAAGATATTGTGACTGTTGCCAAAGAATTTAATGAACAATTATCTGTAACAGGATTGATCGTTACCAAAATGGATGGCGATGCACGTGGTGGTGGATTGTTGTCAGTTCGTTCTATCACAAATGTACCTGTATTATTTGTGTCAAATGGTGAAAAGGTGGATGACTTAGAGGAGTTCCACCCAGATCGTATGGCAGATCGTATCTTGGGAATGGGAGATATTGTCACTTTAGTTGAACAGGCTCAAGATAAATTAGATATGGACGTTCAGATGAAAACGGCTGAACGTATGAAACAGGGTGTATTTACATTCAATGATTTATTAGCACAATTAGGCCAAGTTTCAAAAATGGGATCTATGCAGAAAATGATGAATATGATTCCAGGTATCAATAAGGTAGCTAAAAATTTAGATGATGAAAAAATGAATTCACAGATGAAAAAAAGTGAAGCCATTATTTTATCAATGACGGAATATGAACGTGAAAATCCATCATGTTTAAAGGCATCCAGAAAGAATCGTATTGCCAAAGGTGCGGGTGTTAAAGTCATGGATGTCAATCGTTTGATCAATCAATTAGAACAGATGCAGATGATGACAAAGATGATGAGTGGTAAGGCAAAACTTCCTGATATGGCTGCACTACAGAATATGCAGCGTGGAGGCGGAATGCCTGGAATGTCAAAGCATTCTGGTAGTAAAAAACAGAAAGCAAAAAAGAAAAAGAAGAAAAAATAAAAAAGTTAAGGTGTAAAGTAAAAATACTTGACACCTTATTTTATTCATGTTATTCTTTATGAGCTTTAATAAATTAGAAAAGGTAGGAATTTAAATATGGTTAAATTACGTTTGAAAAGAATGGGTAAAAAGGGAGCTCCTTTCTACCGTATAGTAGCAGCTGATTCACGTAGTCCTCGTGATGGTCGTTTTATCGAACAAATCGGTACTTACAACCCAACTAAAGCTGAAGAAAAAGTAACTTTAGACAAAGAATTAGCAAAGAAATGGTTAAGCAACGGTGCACAACCAACTGATACAGTTCGTTCAATTTTATCACACGAAGGTGTTTTAAAAGAAATGCACGAAGCTAAAAGTTCAAAATAATGATTGATTTAGAAAAAACATTATTAGACATTTGTTTACCACTTGTAGATGATCAAAAAGCATTATCTGTAAAAACAATGGCAACTACAAATGAAAATGAAATTTTATTGTATGTATATGCCAATAGTGAAGATGTTGCACGTTTAATTGGCCGTAAGGGTATTATGGCTAGCAGTATTCGTCAAATGATGTCTATTGCGGCACGTGATGTACACAAAAGAATTTCAGTAAAATTTGAAGCGTATTAGGATGTGATTTCACATCCTGATTTTTTTAGGAGGAACATATGATAAAAGTAGCTCAAATCATTAATACGCATGGACTTAAGGGTGAATGTAAATTATATCTTGTGACAGATGATCCGCAGCATCGTTTTGAGAAGGGTAGAGTCTTACATTTAGAAGATGGTCGTACATTAACCGTTGTGCGTTATCGTGAACAAAAAGGCTTTGGCTATTGTTATTTTGAAGGTGTGGATTCCATTGAAAAAGCGGAACAATTAAAGACAAAGAATTTATTTATTGCTCAAGAAGATTTACCAGAACTTGAAGAAGGTCAATATTATTATCATGAATTGATGCATTGTACTGTATTTAACGAGACAAAAGAAAATCTTGGTGAAGTTGTGGATATCTTAGAAACAGGGGCCAATTTAGTACTTCGCGTTAAATCAAAGGGAAATAGTTTCTTATTACCTTTTGTACCTGCATTTATTGTTGATGTGAACAAAGAAGCTCACGAAATCACAATTCGTGAAATGGAAGGCTTACGATGAAAATATCTGTACTGACATTATTCCCAGAATATTTTGAACCATTGATGACGACAAGTATTCTTAAGCGTGCCAAAGAAAAAGATTTATTTGAATTTGAAACGATTGATTTTCGAAAGTTCACAAAAGAAAAACATGGTCATGTAGACGATACGCCTTATGGTGGTGGAGCTGGAATGGTTTTGATGTGCCAGCCTATATTAGATGCATTAGAATCCATTCGTACAGAAAATAGCACGGTGATCTTATTGACACCTCAAGGTAAGACATTTAATCAATCCATTGCAAAGGAATTATCTTTAAAGGAACACTTAATTTTTATTTGTGGTCACTATGAAGGCTTTGATGAGCGAATTCGTGATTATGTAGATATTCAAATGTCTTTAGGTGACTTTGTGTTAACTGGTGGTGAAAGTGCATGTATGGTCATGTGTGATTGTATATTACGAATCTTGCCAGGTGTTATTAGACAGGATTCAAGTGATGATGATTCTTTCTCAAATGGACTTTTAGAATATCCTCAATATACTAGGCCAGAAATCTATGATGGTAAAAGAGTTCCAGATGTATTGTTGAGTGGTCATCATGCGAATATCAAGAAGTATAGGCATGAAGAGTCTTTAAAAAGAACAGCCTTATATCGTCCGGATTTATTAGAAAATTTAAATTTAAATAAAGAAGATCAAAAAGTGGTTGATTCAGTATTAAAAATCGAAAAATAATTCTTGCGCAAAATCTATTGACATGGTAATATAAATAGGCGTTTACGCATAGGTAGTTCCGCTGGCACATTGTGTGAATGAACTAATAACCAAATATTAGAAGAGAAGGAGAAAAGAAAATGAACTTAGGATTAGTTAATGAAGTAACAAAATCACAATTGAAGACTGATATTCCAGCATTCCGTTCTGGTAGTACTGTTCGTGTTCACGTTAAAATCAAAGAAGGTGACAAGAGCCGTATCCAGGTATTCGAAGGTGTTGTAATTGAACGTGCAGGTGGAGGAATCTCTGAAACATTCACAGTTCGTAAGATTTCTAACCAAATTGGTGTTGAACGTAAATTCCCTTTACACTCACCAATCATTGACCACATTGAAGTAGTTCGTCACGGTAAAGTACGTCGTAACAAGTTATCTTACTTACGTAACCGTTCAGGTAAAGCTGCTCGTTTAAAAGAAGTTCGTTAATTGTTTAAAAAAAAGTCTGATTTTCAGGCTTTTTTTTCTAAATAGCTTTATAATAGATTTATAACATTTTAGGGGGTTAGAGATTATATGAAGAAATCAAAGAAAAACGAGCTAAGGTACAATGAGGATGATGAACGTACTTTACTAGAAGATATACTTGGATTCATAAAAGTATTTGTAGTAAGTGCAATCGTAATTCTATTGTTTGTGAACTTTGTGGCGCACCCAGTTCGTGTAGATGGAAGAAGTATGTATCCAACATTAAAAAATGGGGAATTTGGATTCACAAATGTTGGAGGCGTATTATTAAATGGTGTAGAACGAGGGGATATAGTCGTTGTAACCATGGAAGAAGATGGACAGAAAACACATTGGGTAAAACGTGTAATCGGATTACCCGGGGATACTGTAAGCTGTGTAAATGATGTTGTATATATTAATGGAAAAGTATTGGATGAGACTAAATATATAGATCCAGATTATCGTCAGTCATTGGTAGATAAATTTGGTTACTTTAATAAAGTACCGAATGCCGATAATACGGATGTTGTTGATTTTGAAGAAGTGAAATTAAAAGATGACGAATATTACGTAATGGGAGATAATCGTCCTTATTCTAAAGATTCACGATATGTAGGTCCTGTTAAGAAATCACAGATCTTTGCCAAGAAGATGTTAGTCTTATTACCAATTTCAGATATAGGAGTGAAAGATTAGTGGCAAACGTACAATGGTTTCCAGGTCATATGACCAAAGCCAAAAGGCAAATGGAAGAGAATTTAAAAAAAGTTGATTTTGTGATTGAGATTCGTGATGCAAGAATGCCATATGCCAGTAAGAATCCAATGTTGGATCAATTGATTCAAAACAAACCACGTTTGATTCTTTTATCTAAAAAAGATAAGGCCGATAAAGAACTTACCAAACAATGGGTAAATGCTTTAGAAACAGAGAATCAGAAAGTATTAGCGTTGGATTTTATTCATGAGAATTTCTCAAAACAATTGATCAAGGCATCGAATGAATTATGTATCAATTTAATTGAAAAACAAAAACGTAGAGGAATGAAGCCTAGAGCTTTGCGTGCTATGGTGTGTGGAATTCCTAACGTCGGAAAAAGTACATTTATTAATACGTTTGCGAAACGTAAAGCGGCTCAAACCGGAGATCGTCCAGGCGTGACAAAGAGTCTTCAATGGATTAAAGTTGGTCAAACGCTTGAGCTATTAGATACGCCAGGAGTATTATGGCCTAAATTTGAAGATCAACAAGTTGGTCTAAAACTTGCATTACTTGGTTCAGTAAAAGATCAAGTTGTAAATATGGACGATTTGGCGTTGTTTGCGTGTGAATATTTAATGCAGGAAAAACCTGAAATCTTTGATACAGTATATCATGTAGAGATTGCGGATACACCTTATGAAACATTACAGAACATTGCCATAAAACGTGGTTATTTATTAAAGGGTGAAATTGATGAAAACAGGTTGATGTTAAGTTTTGTCAAAGATATTCGTGAAAATAAGTGTGGCCTGATTACTTGGGAGAAACCACATGTTGGATAGACCTTTGGAACATGATTATTGGGATCAAAATCAAAGTGTTCTAGGAATGGATGAAGCAGGAAGAGGTCCTATTGCGGGTCCATTGATGGTAGCAGGTGTTATTTTTCCAAAGGGATATCAAAATGCGTTAATTGATGATTCTAAAAAATTGAGTGAAAAAAAGCGAGAAGCTTTGTTTAAAACAATTATTCAGGATGCTTTGTACTATCAAATTTTAGTTGTAGATGAAAAGACGATTGATAAGAAGAATATCTATCGTGCGACACAAGAAGCGATGATGGAAATTGCCAATAAAGCACAATGTGATTTTGTGTTAAGTGATGCGATGCCATTACCAGATATTGATAAACCTTACCAAGCCATTGTGAAGGGAGATCAAAAATCATTGTCTATCGCAGCGGCAAGTATTTTAGCGAAAGTTACGCGTGATCGTTGGATGAAAAAATTGGATGAAATGTATCCACAGTATGGTTTAGCCAAACATAAAGGCTACCCTACAAAAGCGCATATTGAAGCTTTAAACAAGTATGGATTACAGGATTTCTACCGAAGAAGTTATGGTCCTGTAAAAAAACTTGAAGAAATTAGACTTTTTTAGTTAAAAGTCTCAGATTGTTGACAAAAGCCTATACCTTTACGTAAGGAAATAGGCTTTTTATTGTATATAGGCAATTTTCGAAATGAA
>NZ_CAKVMR010000087.1 GCF_934772795.1 uncultured Holdemanella sp. | reverse complement strand
GCGAATTTTAAGCTGCCTAGCGCATTACCCTATGTAATCTTATAGCGTATCTAGACCCTAACTATTTTTATATAGTCTTTTTAAATTTCCAGATTCATCTTCCACGAAACCAATTTCTTAATATACAAAAAAAAGAGGTTTAAGGCTTTCATCACTTCCTTAAACCGCTTTTCGCAATATTTATATCCTCATATAAATATTACAATGAATTTTGTTTGTATCCATTATATTATTATGCTCTTCTTAACAAACAAAATTCTGTATAGATAAAACCACCACATTTTATCTATACCCTCTAATCCACTTTTCCTTCGCAGAGTTTACCACGCTCTGCATGTCCCTTTGGCAGCTCATCACACTGCCATCTAAATAATAGCACATATAAAAAGGGTAAGCAAGCTTACCCATTTGTCAGTCTATGACCTATAAAGGAAGTAGTCGGTAGTGTTTCAGTCATAGAACTTACATATATATTTTAGTCCTATTTTTTCTGTTGTAAAGCCTTCATGATTCTTTCAAAATGTAAAAATTCATCTTCTTTATTCATCGCAATCAATTCATCTAGACTCACACACTTACAATCAATACTTTCACGCGTATTTAATGTTACATTGCTTAATTGAAAATCAAACTTAAAATGATAAATATCCACAAAATAATTATCATGCCTTTTTGGCTCTTCATTAAAGTAAGAATAGACAACGCACCCATTTACTACATCCAGTCCCGTTTCTTCTTTTACCTCACGCTTGATCGCATCTAAGCTAGATTCTTCACTCTTAGCACCGCCACCAGGCATTTCCCAGCCTCCAGCTGCCCATTTTTTATCTAAGGCCCTTTGTGTAACTAAGAATTTTCCTTCTTCGTTTTCTAAGATAGCCAAAACATACATCATGAATTCTCCAGGCTGAAATACATACGTGCTGCGATCTACCACGCGATTTAAAAGTTTTCGATTTCTATCATATAAATCAACAAATTCACTCATCTACACAATCTCCATTTTCATCTCTATAAAAACAAGAATAATGTCCCGTATGACAAGCTGCACCCACTTGTTTGACCTCTAATAAAATCGTATCTTGATCACAATCGATGCGAATTGCCTGTACATGCTGATAATGTCCACTTGTTTCGCCTTTGACCCATAAGCTTTGTCTTGATCGAGAATAATACGTAGCCAATTTTGTCTCAACTGTTTGTTTGTAAGACTCTTCGTTCATATATGCCAACATCAATACTTTTTTTGTATCCACATCCTGCACAATACAAGGTATCAATCCATTTTGTTTCTCAAAATCCAATCGCCTCATATACGAACTGCCACTCCTTTCTCTTTTAAATACTTTTTCACATTTTGAACACTTGATTCTTCATAATGAAAAATACTAGCTGCTAAAGCCGCATCACTCACTTTTAATGCATCCACAAAGTCATCCATCTTTCCACATCCACCAGACGCAATCACGGGAACTTGAACAACTTTAGATACAGCCTCATACAAGGCTAAATCAAAACCATCCTTAGTGCCATCCGCATCCATGCTCGTTAATAAGATTTCTCCAGCACCTAACGATACACCTTTTAAGATCCATTCAATACAATCGATTCCCGTATCTTTTCTTCCACCTTCAATATAGACGTTCCATCCCGAACCATCTTTTCTTCGCTTAGCATCCACCGCAAGTACAATACATTGGTTTCCAAAACGCTTACTGGCTTCTTTGATTAAGTCTGGATTACGAATTGCAGCACTATTTAAGCTTACTTTATCGGCTCCTGCCATCAACATAGCACGAACATCTTCAATCGTTGAAATACCTCCACCAACTGTAAAAGGAATATAGATTTCTTTTGCGACCTTTTTTACAATATCAACCATTGTTTTTCTTTTTTCGACTGTGGCACTTATATCTAAAAAGACTAATTCATCAGCCCCATCTAAATAATATTTCTTTGCCAAAGCAACAGGATCTCCCACTTCTTTTAAACCCAAAAAGTGGATTCCTTTCACAACATTTCCATCTTTTACATCTAAACAAGGTATAATTCTTTTCGTCAACATATGCTTAGCGCCTCTTTCAAATCTAACGTCTTTTCATAAATAGCCTTACCCGCAATAACACCATATAGCCCTAAGTCTTTACATTTTTGGATATGCGATAAATCACGAACACCGCCAGATGCGATTAAGTCACATGATACATGATTTTTAAGTGCTTCTAACATCTCAAAGTTAGGTCCTTGTAACGTTCCATCCTTTGAAATATCCGTACAAATTAATGTCTTGACACCAATCTGTTCCATTCTTTTCGCAAAATCCAAATAATATTCTTTGCTCGTTTCTAGCCAGCCAGACGTACATACATACCCATCTTTACAATCCAGTCCGACCGCAATCTTAGAACCATATTTTGAAACTGCATCTTTTAATAAATCTATATCTTGAATGGCTGAAGTTCCTAGAATAACTCTTGAAACCCCATTTTCTATATAAAAATCAATAGCAGACATCGTACGAATGCCTCCACCTACTTCAACGGGTATATCGCATGTCTTCACAATTTCACAAATCAAATCCGCATTAACACGGCTTCCCTCTTTTGCCCCATTTAAATCTACAACATGTAAATAGCTAGCATTTGCGGCTTCAAAATTTTTAGCGCAGTCAAGGACATCATCCGCTACACATTTGGATTGGCCATAATCCCCTTGGTATAAACGAACGGGTTTTCCATCTAATATATCTATTGCAGGTAATACAATCATCTAGAACTCCTTTCCAAAATATTCCAATATTTTTAATCCATCTTCCCCACTTTTTTCAGGATGAAACTGACATCCCATAATATGATCATGCATCACAAGACCTGGTATTTTCATACTTCCATACATAGAATACCCAATTAAGTCTTGATCATCCATATCTTTGGCATAATATGAATGCACATAATACACATACGTATTTTCTTTAAAAATTGTTTGCGGCTGATTACTTTCCAATACATTCCAACCAATCTGAGGAATTTTTACACTTGTATCTTCCATGTGACAAACATGGCCTTTTAAAAAGCCAAAACCATCACATAAGCCATTTTCTTCACTTGTTTCAAACAAAGCCTGCATACCCAGACAAATCCCCAACAAAGGAACATCTTTATTTACTTGTTGAACAATAAAATCATATAGCCCCATAGAATGGAGTGTGTGCATGCAGTCTTGAAAAGCTCCAACGCCTGGTAAAATTAATTTATCGCATTTAGATAAAATAGATACATCTTTTGAAACAACACTATCTAAGCCTAAATAGTCACAAGCATTTTTTACGCTATATAAATTAGACATACCATAATCAATAATCCCAATCATTCGATTACCCCTTTAGAACTAGGAATACGATCCGATTCTATTTTTACGGCTTGTTTCAAGGCACGACCAAACGCTTTAAATATGGCCTCTACTTTATGATGATCATTCTTTCCATAATACACATTGATATGTAGTGTTACACCGGCTGCCACGCAAAAGGCTCTAAAAAATTCTTCAACCATTTCACAAGACATTGTTCCAATGTTTTCCCGTGTTAATTCACAATTAAAAACCAAATAAGGACGTCCACTAATATCTAATGTGACATTGCATAAAACCTCATCCATTGGAAGATTCATACTTCCATAGCGGGCAATTCCTTTTTTATCCCCTAAAGCTTCTAAGAACAATTTTCCTAATAAAATACCACAATCTTCAATGGTATGGTGATCACACACTTCAAGATCGCCATCAGCTTTTACAACCAAATCAAAATTCGAGTGAAACGCAAACAATGTCAACATATGATCAAAAAAACCAATTCCTGTATCAATATCACTATTTCCATTTCCATCTAAGTTGATCTTTTCATATATTTTTGTTTCTATTGTATCCCTGTTTTTTTCAGCTATTCTCATACTCAAATCTCCTTAGAACATCTAATACCATTTCATTTTCTTTGCTTGTTCCAATTGTTATACGAAAACTCGTATCCGCATAATTTCGAATGGTGATGTTCTTTTCTTTAAACATATTCATTAAAGTATCTTTTTCATCCGTTCTTCCATACAAAAAATTCGCATTTGAAGGATAGAAATTCATTTTTTTATAATCCTTCACTTCTTGATACATTCTTTCTCTTTCTGAAATAATTGTCGCAATGTTTGACTTGTATGCATCGGCATGTCTTAATACAACACTCGCAATCGTTTGCGTTACACTGCTAAGTGCATAAGGAATAAAAAGTGGAGCCAATTTTTCAACTTGTGAAGAAATCATAAAACCACAACGAATTCCTGCTAGTCCATATGCCTTAGATAGGGTTCGACAGACAAATGCCATTGGATATGTTTTTAATAAATCGATGGCGCTTTCTTTACCAAACTCCATATAGGCTTCATCAAAAATGACGGGTATATTTGAAAAGGCTTCGCAAATTTGAATCATTTCTGATTTAGAAATCGCATGTCCCGTTGGATTGTTTGGATTCGAAAATAAGATCATATCCACTTTTTTATCTTTACCATTTGAAATGAACGCCTCGACATCAAAGGATCCATCTAAAGCTGTTTCAAATTTTTCAATTTTTGAATGATTTAATTCTACGTAATAGTCATACATAGAAAAATCTGGTGCTAATGTATACAGTGTTTTATTATCCTGTAAATAATATTGAATCAAGAACCCCAACATTTGATCCGATCCATTTCCCGATAAAATCCAAGATGATGGTACATTCATAATATCGGCATATAAACTATGTAATTCATGACAAGTTGTATCGGGATATCGATTTAAAGATAAATTAGAAATCGCATCTAAAATCTCTTGTTTGATATTATCATCTACATTTTGGCTAGCCTCATTGGCATTCAATAATATTCCCGTTTGTGTGTGTGTTTGATATCCCTGCATTATTTCACCCTCACTTTCGCTGCATTGGCATGTGCTTGTAAGTGCTCTTCGCTGGCAATTGTTTCAATATATTTTCCATAGGCTTCGATTGCTTGTTTTGAATAATATAAATACGATGATTTTTTAATAAAACTATCTACGGATAAAGCACTTGAAAAACGTGCTGTTCCACTCGTTGGTAAAACATGGTTTGTTCCACCAAAATAATCTCCAATACTTTCACATGTGTAGTAGCCCAAGAAAACACTACCTGCATTTTTTACTTCTTGTAGGTGTTCCATTGGATTCTGAATCATTAATTCTAAGTGTTCTGGTGCAATCTCATTACTAATGGAAATACATTCTTCTATTGAATCACATACAATGGCTTTACCATAATTCTTTAAGGATTGTTCCACAATTTCTTTTTTAGGTAAAACTGCACTTTGTTTTAAAAGCTGCTGATTCACCAAATCCAAAAGTTTTTCACTTGTTGTCAATAAAATAGCACTCGCCATTGGATCGTGTTCAGCTTGCGATAATAGATCGGCTGCCACATATTCTGCATTTGCCTTTTCATCGGCAACCACTAAAATTTCACTTGGCCCTGCGATCATATCAATATCGACCGTTCCATACACTAATTTTTTAGCTGCCGCAACATAAATATTTCCTGGCCCCACGATTTTATCCACTCGATCAATGGTTTGTGTTCCATAGGCCAAGGCAGCAATAGCTTGAGCCCCACCAATCTTATAGATTTTATCTACACCGGCAAGTTTTGCAGCATACGCAATGTTAGGATGAATCGTTCCATTTTTATCCGGTGGAGTTACCATCACAACATTTTGAACACCGGCAATTTTTGCGGGTAACGCATTCATTAAAACGCTACTTGGATATTGGGCACGTCCTCCTGGAACATAGATTCCTACGGCTTCAAGAGGCAATACTCTTTGGCCTAAATAGATTCCCTTTTCTTTCTGCAACAAATATCCATTTTGTTTTTGAAGTTTATGAAAGTCTTCAATGTTTTGTTTCGCAAGCTTCATTGCTTCTACAAACGCATCATCGCATTTTAATATTTGTGCATCCCATTCTTCTTGAGATACTTCCATTGAATCTAAAGAAACATGATCAAATTCATAAGTATATTTTAAACATGCTTCATCTTTATTTTCTTTTACATCCTTAATAATATTTGATACTGTAACCAAAACATCTGTACTTAGATCTTGTGTTCGTGACATCAAATATTCTTTCAATGTATCTTTATCTTCTTTATAAATTCTAGTCAACATCTGCATCCACCCTCTTACTTAAATCATTGATTACTTTCATCACTTCTTCGTGTTTTAGCTTGAAGCTTGCTTTATTCACAATCACACGTGCACTAATATCACATACTGTATCTAGCACAACTAAGCCATTTTCTTTTAGGGTCGTTCCTGTTTCCATAATATCTACGATTCCATCGCATAAACCTAGAATAGGGGCTAATTCTACGGATCCATCAATCTTAATAATTTCAACATCCATACCTTTAGACAAAAAATATTGTTTAGCTACACGTGGATATTTGGTTCCAATCTTAATGTGTCCTACTTTTGAAAATAACTGATTTTGAGGTAGGCTAGCCACAATGAATTTGCACTTGCCAATCTTCAAATCTAACAATTCATAGTTATCATTCTCATTTTCTAAAATAGTATCTTTTCCAACAACACCAATATCCGCAACACCATGATTCACATAGGTAATACAATCGTTGGATTTCACTAAAAAATATTGAATGTCATGTACAGAATCTTTAAACACTAAAGCTCGACCCTTGTCTTTTAATGCTTCTATTCCATAGCCAAGTTCTTCTAACATGGCAACAGTTTGTTTTTCTAGACGTCCCTTTGTGAGCGCAATCGATAAACTCATAAGTAAATTTACCTCCTTCTTTACTTTACTAATTTTTAAACAGTTGGAAATAAACTCCTCTACGAACCGTACGCGCAGTTTTCCCGCATACGGCTCCCCACTGTTACTTTTAAACACTCTTGTTATAAATGACTATGTCACCACTCCAAATATCTACATGGATATAGGGGTGTATGATTCTATCATTCCATATTTCATAGAACCTTTCCAACTTGAAACTTCTTCTTTGACTCCTTCGGTTTAACCATTTGAACGTTACATATAGTGAATGAATCCATAGGCTTCTTACCTCTCGTATCATTCCACTCAAACTGTAGTAATTAAAACTACCTGTCAACTTCTTATTCAATGCTTTCATGAATTCGTCAAATTGAGTGTTTCTATTCTCTTTGACCCATTTCTTAAGATTAGACTTGAACTGCTTCTTCTTTTTGCGACTGATTTTATGTCCCACAGTGTAGTAGCCTTTTCTTGTCTTACTGTTGAAATGTGTAAAGCCTAGAAAATCAAAAGTTTCTCTTGTGGCACAATTTCTTCCAAATGGAAGTATTCGTGTCTTTTCCTTGGATAGTTCCAACCCAAAAAGTTCCATTCTTTTAATAATGGCTTCATATACTCTTTGTGCATCTCTTTCATATTGAAACATTATTAAGAAATCATCCGCAAATCTTACGAGGTATGCTTCTCCATATAATTGTTTCTTGATGCACTTTTCAAACCATAAATCCAATACATAATGTAGATACACATTGGCAAGTATTGGACTAATCAGTCCTCCTTGAGGTGTTCCTACACTTGTATCCTCATATTTTCCTTCTATCATGACACCTGATTTGAGCATTCTCGCTATATATCTCAGGTAGTTCGGGTCTGC
>NZ_CAKVMR010000086.1 GCF_934772795.1 uncultured Holdemanella sp. | reverse complement strand
AGCCGTATGCCTTAGTAGGGCACGTACGGTTTGACAAGGGGCGGTAGAATTAAAATTCTGTCGCCTACTTTTTCTTTGGGAGCAAAAATGGAAAAATATTTTGATTTAGGTAGAGCCTATTATACATATTTAAAAAACAGTACAAAGAAGGATCAATGTACTGTTAGTGTTGTATGTGATGATATTGATATTAAACATAACGTCATGGATGGTTTATTGTTTGATGGTGCATTCATATATGATGGACTTCAAGAAGGGGTAGATGGAACTATCACTGTTTGTGATGAAAATATTACACTGAATGGGTGTGAATTGTCAGATTTAAAGTATGATAATTATTTATCTAATTCCAACGGAACCATAATAAAAAAGTAGGACAAATGTCCTACAAGATTTGAATATTATTTTTTAAGCATGTATCGACCATGTCTTCAGGCCATAAGCTTGCCTGGACTTCTCCGATATGTGCTTTTTTTAGTAGAAGCATACATAGTCTAGATTGACCGATTCCTCCACCTAAAGTATATGGCAATTCTTTGTTTAGAATGGCTTTATGGAAAGGTAATTCACATCTTTCTAAACAGTTTTCTTTTTTCAATTGTTCTAATAATGTATCTTCATCTACACGAATCCCCATAGAAGAGATTTCTAGAGCACTTTGTAGCGGCTCATACCAAAATAGGATATCTCCATTTAGTGTCCAGTCATCATAGTCGGGAGCACGACCATCGTGTTTTTCATTGTTTGATAATTTATCGCCAATTTGCATCACAAATACACAGCCATGTTCTTTTGTGATGGCATTTTCTCTTTCTTTTGCGTTCATATTTGGATACATATCCAATAGTTCTTGAGTTGTGATAAAGAAAATATTATCAGGTAAATGATTCACAGCCTGAGGATATTTGTACCATACTTCATGTTCCATATGTTTAATGACTTTAAAAATCGTACGGACATGTTCTTCTAATGTTTCTTTTGTACGTTCATTTTTAGAAATGATTTTTTCCCAGTCCCATTGATCGACATAAGTAGAATGAATGTTATCTAATTCTTCATCTTTACGAATGGCATTCATATTTGTATATAAGCCTTCATGTAATTTAAAGCCATATTTCTTTAAAGCCATACGTTTCCATTTTGCCAAAGAGTGTACAACTTCTAATTGTTCGCCTGGCAATTCTTTCATGGTAAAAGATACGGGTTTTTCTATACCGTTTAAATTGTCATTTAAACCAGAACTTTGTGTGACGTATAAGGGTGCTGAAATTCTTGAAAGATTTAACTCCTTACCAAATTCATATTGAAATGTGTCACGTATATATTTAATAGCTTCTTGTGTTTCTCTGACAGTTAATACTGGATTGTAGTTTTCGGGTATAATAAGTTTCATATTATCATCTTCTCCTCAATGTAAGTATTGTATCACAAAATATGAAAAGATTTTCAATTTATTTTGTGATAAAATCATTTTATGAACATTTTATTTTCAATTAACGCAAAATTTATAGATTTGACAAAGACATGTATACGTTCCATTATTCGATTTGACAAGAATATTGATTTCTATATTCTGCATCATGATTTGAATCAAGAACATATGGATGATTTAAGAAATTCTTTTTTAGGATGTACTTTTCATTTTATCGAAGTAAAGGAAGAAGAATTTAAGGAGTTTCCTATTTCATCTCGATATCCTCTAGAAATCTATTATCGATTATTCACTTCGGATTTGTTGCCTAAGACATTGGATCGAATTCTTTACTTAGATGTGGATATTGTTGTGATTCAAAGTCTAAAGGAATTATATAACATGGATTTTGAAGACAATCTTTATATCGCATGTAGTCATGTAAATGAGCGTATGACGCATTTAAATGCGAAAAGATTAGGGTTAAATGAAGATGTTCCATATATCAATACTGGGGTTTTGTTGATGAATTTAGAGGCTTTGCGCAAACAATTAAATAAGCAGGATATTTTAAATTATGTGAATACATACAAGAAAAAGCTTGTACTCTTTGATCAAGATGTATTGACGGCATTATATGGAGATAAGACGAAACTAGTGGATTATCGTAAATATAATTTAAGTGAGAGAATGATGAATTTCTATAATCTACGAAATCCAAGAAGTAGGATAGATTTGGATTGGGTGAAACAGAATAGTGTTATCATACATTATTGTGGAAGAATGAAGCCTTGGAATGGTAAATATATAGGTTGTTTAGATTGTTTTTATAGGGAGATAAAAGAATGAGAGATAGGTTTTCAAATCGTTTAGGATTTATTTTAATTAGCGCAGGATGCGCAATCGGAATTGGCAATGTTTGGCGATTTCCATATATTGTAGGACAATATGGTGGTGCTGCATTTGTCTTGATTTATTTATTTTTTCTAGTCATATTAGGATTGCCAGTTATGGTTATGGAGTATTCGGTAGGACGTGCTAGTCAAAAAAGTGCAGCACTATCTTTTGATGTGTTAGAGCCAAAAGGAACAAAGTGGCATTTTATGAAGTATGTGGCAATGGCAGGAAATTACATACTGATGATGTTTTATACTTCGGTTTGTGGATGGTTGTTTTATTATTTCTACAAAATGTTGATGGGTGATTTTAATGGATTAAATGTGAGTCAAATCAATAATGAATTTGGTTTAATGTTGTCAAATCCTTTGATTCAAGTAGGCATGATGTTTATAGTTGTATGTATTGGCTTTTTCATTTGTTCAAAAGGTTTGCAGAATGGTGTTGAAAAAGTATCAAAATATATGATGTTGTGCTTATTAGTCTTGATGCTTGTATTGGCTGTTCGTTCACTAATTTTGCCAGGGGCTATGGAGGGCGTAAAGTTTTACTTATTGCCTGATTTTTCAAAGATGCAAAATATATCGGATGTCGTATTTGCGGCCATGGGCCAAGCTTTCTTTACTTTGAGTTTAGGTATTGGTGCTATTGCGATATTTGGAAGTTACATTGATAAAAGTAAGAAGTTAACTTCTGAGGCCATCACAGTTGTGTGCTTAGATACATTTGTCGCATTGGTTGCAGGCTTCATTGTGATTCCTTCTTGTTTTGCGTATAATGTGGATCCTGGACAAGGTCCTGGATTGATTTTCCAAACATTACCAAATATATTTGCGAATATGCAGTTTGGAAATCTTTGGGGAGCTTCGTTCTTCTTATTTTTGAGTTTTGCGGCATTAACTACAATTATTGCGGTATTTGAAAATATTATCACTATGACAATGGAGTGGACAGGATGGTCTCATTCAAAAACCATCAAAGTAAGTTTTGTACTTGTCTTTGTGCTATCTTTACCTTGTGCATTGGGATTTAATGTGTTGTCTTTTATTCAACCTTTAGGTGCTGGCTCAACCATTCAAGATTTAGAAGATTTTATTGTATCGAATAATTTATTGCCTTTAGGATCACTTTGTTATGTATTGTTTTGTACATCTAAATATGGATGGGGATTTAAAAACTTTTTAAAGGAAGCTAATTGCGGAGAAGGAATATCTTTCCCTAAACAAGTTGGTTTCTATGTTTCATATATCATTCCTGTAATTATTTTGGTAATATTTATACAGGGATATATTTCTAAATTCTTGTAGGAGGAGCCATTATGATTAAAAAGAGAAAAGTAGTTATTGTTGGGGCAGGAAATGTAGGTGCAAGTACAGCTTTCTGCATGATCAATCAAGGGATTTGTGATGAAATTGTATTAATTGATATGAATATAGAAAGAGCTAAAGGTGAAACTTTAGATATGATTCATAGTATTGCCTTTATGAATCGTAATATGGAAATCAAATTGGGAGATTATACAGATTGTAAAGATGCAGATGTTTTGGTTATTACGGCAAGTGCTCCAATGGGTAAGGAAAACGATCGTTTAGTGGCTTTAAAATCAAGCTCTAAGATTGTTACGAGTATTGTTTCGAGTGCAATAGAAAATGGATTTGATGGATTTATCGTAGTTGTTTCAAATCCAGTCGATATTATGACTTATGTGGCTTATAAGGTTTCTGGTTTACCAGCAAATCAAATCATTGGGTCAGGTACATTATTAGATTCAGCTCGTTTACAATGTCATATTGCCGATTGTATTGATGTGGATCCAAAGAGTATTCATGCCTATGTTTTAGGAGAACATGGGGATAGTGAAATGATTCCATGGAGTACAGTTCGTGTGGGTGGTAAAGATATTTACCAAATCATTAAAGATAATCCAACGCGCATGAATGAAGGAATGTTTGAAAGTATTCATGAAGCGGTAAAGAAAGATGGTTGGGAAATCTTCAACCGTAAAGGAAATACATGTTATGGTATTGCCGCAAGTACAACACGTATTGTTCGTGCGTTGATGTTTAATGAATCCGTAGTACTTCCTGTTTCTACGTATTTAGATGGTCAATATGGACAAGATGGTGTATTTACAAGTGTGCCGGCAATTATTGATGCGACAGGTGTCAAAGAGGTTGTTGAGATTGAAATGACAAAAGAAGAAAAAGAACAGTTTGATGCTTCTTGTAGTCATCTACAAAGTTTTTACAAGGAAGTTTAAGCTTCCTTTTCTTTTAGTGGTATAGGAGGTGTTAGGGTTGGCACAAGGACAAAAGTTAATGACATCTGGATCGATTCCTAAACAGATGGTTTTCTTTGCGTTACCTATTTTATTAGGAAACTTATTTCAACAATTGTATAATACAGTGGATTCCTTAATTGTTGGAAATTTTTTGGGAAGCCAGGCACTTGCAGCGGTAAGTTCAAGTGGAAATATCATCTTTTTAATGATTGGCTTCTTTAACGGTGTTGCGATTGGTGCTGGTGTCGTTATATCACGTTATTTTGGGGCTAGAGAAATTGAGCGTATGCAGAATGCAATCCATACAACGGTTGCGTTTGGATTGATCGTAAGTTTTATTATGACACTTGTAGGAATCTTTTTTACACCAACATTGCTTCGTTGGATGGGAACGCCTGATAGTGTAATGGCAGCTTCGGTTACATACTTTAAAATTTATTTTTTAGGTTCTTTTGGATCGATTATGTATAACTTTTTTGTGGGTATTTTACAGGCTGTAGGAGATAGTAAGCATTCACTTTATTATTTGATTGTATCAAGTGTTGTAAATATTGTGTTGGATTTATTCTTTATTGCCGTTCTTAAAATGGGAGTGGGATCTGCTGCTTTAGCTACGATTATTTCACAATATATTTCGGCAGGTCTTTGTCTATATTTATTGTTGACGACTACGGGAACGCATCGTATTGTTCCTTCCAAAGTAAAAATTCACAAAGAGCTTCTAGGAGAAATCTTAAAGTATGGCTTGCCTAGTGGATTTCAGAATTCGATTATTGGTTTAGCGAATGTTGTAGTTCAATCGAATATCAACTCTTTTGGGGATATGGCGATGGCTGGATGTGGAGCTTATTCTAAGATTGAAGGATTTGCGTTCTTGCCGATTACTAGCTTTACAATGGCGCTTACAACGTTTGTGGGACAGAATTTAGGGGCTCGCCAATATGATCGCGTTTTAAAGGGTGCTAAGTTTGGTATGATTTGTTCGATGACTTTGGCAGAAATTATTGGTGTGATTATTTTTGTGTTTGGTTCTCAATTTATTGCGGCCTTTGATGCAACACCAGAAGTAATTCAGTTTGGTACTTTGCGTGGACAAACCAGTGCATTCTTCTTTTGTTTATTAGCGTATTCCCATTGTGTGTCGGCTATTTTAAGAGGGGCTGGAAAGTCTATGATTCCAATGATTGTAATGATGGTTTGTTGGTGCTTCGTGCGTGTTGCAGGTCTTACGATCATGGGTGCTTTAGTACATAATATTTGGTGTGTATATTGGATCTATCCGATTACTTGGTCTTTATCAAGTATCACGTTCTTTATTTATTATCATAGGGTAGATTGGCTTCATGCATAAATTTGACAACTGGATTTAATAAGTGATAGACTTATATCGAGGTAGATAGCTATGAAATCAATGTTAGAAGAATTAAAAGATGTAAAAATTAAAAAACATACAGTTACATCTATTGAATATGATTGCAAGTCAGAAGAAAAAGAGGATGAAGTATTTGATCAAGTTCATAATATTGTCACAAATCATTTAGATGACTTCGCAAAGATTACTTTTGATGTGGAAGCAGATCACAAAGTAAAAGTAGAAATTAGTGAAAACTAGTTAGACCATTTAAAAAATGGTCTTTTTTTTAGTTTTGTATAGTTTTGATAATTATATATTTGATACAATGAGTACAAGAAAGATATGTAGGTACTATAATATGATAATTAAGAAAATAACATCAAAACAAGATGGATTAAAGTTAGAGATTGCGATTATGGAGTGTGAAAATCCAAAAGGAATCGTACAGTTTTCGCATGGTATGGCGGAGCATAAAGAGCGTTATTTTGATTTTATGGGATATTTAAATGATCGTGGTTATATTTGTGTGATTCATGATCATAGAGGGCATGGAAGTAGTGTAAAATCAAAAAATGATTATGGATATTTCTATACTGAAAATGCCGATTATATTGTGGATGATTTATTCCAGGTTACTGAGTATGTGCGTGATATGTATCCTGGATTAGAGATAACGTTATTTAGTCATAGTATGGGGACTTTGGTAGCTCGTTGTTACTTAAAAAAATATGATGGATATATTAATCGTTTGATTTTGTGTGGTCCTCCAACCGAAAATTCGGCGGCAAGTCTAGGCTTGGCGTTGGCAAAAATAATAAAACCTTTCTATAAGGAAAAGAAAGGTAATGGTTTATTGAATAAGATGGCTTTTGCGGGATATGAGACGGGTAATCGTTGGTTGAGTAAAAGTGTTGAGAATGTGGATCAGTATGAAGCGGATGAATTGTGTGGATTCTTATTTACGACGAATGGTTTTATTAACTTATTTCAATTGATGATCAAAGCTTTTGATAAAAAAGGCTGGAATGTCACTAATGAAAACTTACCAATATTCATGATTGCAGGTCAAGAAGATCCGGTGATTCAGGGTAAGGATAAATTTGAACGGTTGAAACAATTTTTAATGAGTGTTGGATATAAGAATGTTTCTAGTAAATTGTATCCGACTTTAAAACATGAAATCTTAAATGAAAAAGAGAATCAAATAATTTATCAAGATGTATATGAATTTATAAAAAGTGCCAAGGAGTAATCCTTGGCATTTTGGTATAAAAAAACTCGCATTTGCGAGTAAATGTTTTACATGGAGCAGGTGATGAGAATCGAACTCACGTAGTCAGCTTGGAAGGCTGAAGTTCTACCATTGAACTACACCTGCAAATATAAATGGTGACCCGTGGGCGATTCGAACGCCCGACCCTTTGATTAAAAGTCAAATGCTCTACCATCTGAGCTAACGGGTCACAAGTGGTGCCGACTATAGGAATTGAACCCACAACCTACTGATTACAAGTCAGTTGCTCTACCAATTGAGCTAAGTCGGCATTTAAATGGTGGAGGTTAACGGGCTCGAACCGCTGACCCTCTGCTTGTAAGGCAGATGCTCTCCCAACTGAGCTAAACCTCCGTAAGTGCCTATTTATAATAGCACCGAGTTAAAATAAATGCAAGCACTTTTTGTAAAAATTATTTGAATTTTTATTTTACTTAGAATCAAGGCTAAAATAATAGATAAAATAACAATGATCAATGTTTCTTTTGTTCCTTTATATAGGATTACTACAAGGAATACATAGAGTAAGAAGTTTAAAATGGTCGTACTCGATATTGTGTTCTCTGTATATGTGAAGCATGTGCTAAATAGAATAGCTAAAAGAATGGTTGAAAGAATCCATCCTTTCGTATCTTGTTGATTGGCTGACCATACTAAATAACTAAACATTGTCCAAATTAAAGTGAATAGTATCCATGTTAGAAACATATCTTTTGGTATTGTGTGTGTAAGAATCATTGAGAATAGACGGGAGTTTGACACCCCTTTTCACAACTGATCTTAAACATAGCGCTTAAACAAGCGCTTTTCTTTTACTTTTTTTGT
>NZ_CAKVMR010000085.1 GCF_934772795.1 uncultured Holdemanella sp. | reverse complement strand
GAAGTTAAGCACTTTCACGGCGACAATAGTTGGGCTTGCCCCTGCGAAGATAGCTAGCTGCCGGGTCCTTTTTTTTTGCCTTTTTTTTTATTTTATTGTAAAATAGTGCGTTGTATGGAGAGTAAAATTATGAACAAAATTGGATTTAATAATCAAAAATATTTAGAAATGCAGTCAGAGCATATTAAAGAAAGAATTTCTCAATTTGGAGATAAATTATATTTGGAGTTTGGTGGAAAATTATTTGATGATAATCACGCTTCTCGTGTATTACCTGGATTTTCGCCAGATTCAAAATTACAGATGTTGATGCAGTTAAAAGATGATGCAGAAATTGTCATTGTCATTAATGCTAATGATATTGAACAAAACAAAACTCGTTCTGATCTACAAATTACATATCAAGAAGATGTTTTACGTTTGATCAATGAATTTACTAAACGTGGTTTATATGTTGGTAGTGTTGTTGTTACACAATACAACCGTCAAAAAGCGGTTGACTTATTTAAGGCTCGTTTAAAACGTAGAAAAATCGATGTATATTTCCACTACTATATTGAAGGATATCCTACAGATACTAAAAAAATTATTTCGGATTCTGGATTTGGAAAGAATGATTATGTGAAGACAACAAGACCATTAGTTGTTGTTACAGCTCCAGGTCCTGGTAGCGGTAAAATGGCCACTTGTTTATCACAGTTATATCATGAACATAAACACGGTATTAAAGCAGGTTACGCAAAATATGAAACATTCCCTATTTGGAATTTACCTTTGAATCACCCTGTGAATTTAGCTTATGAAGCAGCAACTGCAGATTTGGCCGATGTAAATATGATTGACCCATTCCATTTACAGGCTTACAATGAAGTTACAGTTAACTATAACCGTGACATTGAGATTTTCCCTGTTTTAAAGAACATTTTTGAAGAAATATATGGATCAAGTCCTTACCAAAGCCCAACTGACATGGGTGTAAATATGGCTGGTTTATGTATCAGTGATGATGAAGCTTGTTGTAATGCTAGTAATCAAGAAATTATTCGTCGTTACTTTGTAAGTAAAACAAGATATGCGCATGAACTTTGTTCACATGATGAAGTTCAAAAACAAGAAGTTGTGATGAATAAGGCCGGAATCACTGAATTAGATCGTCCTTGTGTTGAGGCTGCACGTAAAAGAGAAGAACAAACACATTCTTTCTCTGGTGCCATTGAATTGGATGATGGAACAATTATTACAGGTAAAACAACAAATTTAATGGGTGCTTGCTCAGCCGTTTTAATGAATGTTTTGAAGCATCTTGCAGGTATTGATAAAAAGAAAGTTTTAATTTCACCAGAAGCTATTTTACCTATTCAAAACTTAAAGACAGAATATTTAGGTTCGGTAAATCCTAGACTTCACTCAAATGAAATTTTAATTGCGTTATCTGTTTCTGCTTTGCATAGTGAAGATGCAAAAAAAGCATTAGCTATGTTACCAAAATTAAAAGGTATGCAGGCACATGTAACTTGTGATGTTGCGGATGTAGATTTAAGTATTTATGCGAATTTAGGCATTATGCTTACATATGATGCTAATAAAAAATAGGAGGTTTCTATGGCAAAATCAATTCCTAGCTCTGGAGCAGGAGCTGTTCGTATTATTTTAAAAAATAAGGATGCTTTCCATTTTGATTTAAGAGAAAAGAAAGAAGAAAATGGAAAAGTAAGCTATTTATTTGATGTGTATTATGAAAATACTACAGGTACTTTAAATGTATTGATGGAAAACAACGAGCCTGTCATTGCCGCATTAAACTTAAGTTTGGGGAAAGTTATAACTTTATCTAATGATACAAACTTAAAAAAATTATGTAATTACGTAGTAGATCAGGTGAACGCATAATGAAGATAAGATTGCATGTTGTTGTAGACAAAGAAGATGATGCGGTTGTTGAAGTTGTTCAAAATGCATTGAATGAAATTTGCGCAAAGATGTCTTATTCTCCAAGTCGTTTACAGCCAAGTTTAGCTGGTTGCATGGAATTTTATGCGACAAGTGATTTGAGTGAAGATGAAATTGATGATTTATTATCAAAATTGAATAATGACTGGGATGGAGAAAGCGATGATTGTCAGGCTTATAGCTTTAATACGACAATGTTTCATCCAAATGTTTACTACTTACAATTCCAATCTTTCTAGGACATACTATGATTGATTATACAGAGGGTTCAAATAAACAATATCATACTCAATTAGAGGAAAGTGATGTTGGGGATTATGTCATTTTGACGGGAGATCCTAAAAGAGTAAAGGATATCGCAGCTTATTTAGATGATGCCTATTTTGTTGCGGATAACCGTGAATATGTTACATATTCAGGATATATAAATGGGGTTTTGTGCAGCGTGGTTTCTACCGGTATTGGTGGAGCTAGTACTGCAATCGCAATGGAAGAGCTTGTACAACTCGGTTGTCATACATTCTTACGTGTAGGTACTTGTGGAGGTATGCGACTTGATGTTTTAGGTGGAGATATTGTGATTGCCAGTGGTGCTATTCGCCAAGAAGGTACAACACGTGAATATGCACCTATTGAATTTCCGGCAGTTTGTCATTTTGATGTTTTAAGTGCTCAAGTAGAAAGTGCTAGAAAACTTGGCCTTTCTTATCATGTTGGTGTTGTTCAAAGTAAGGATTCTTTCTTTGGTCAGCATGCACCTGAAACAATGCCAGTTTATCAAGAGTTACAAAACAAATGGGATGCGTATTGTAAACTAGATTGTTTAGCATCTGAAATGGAATCAAGTACAGTGTTTATCGTAGGACAAACGCGTCACGTTCGTAGTGGAGCTATGTTCTTGTGCTTAGCGAATCAGGAAAGAGAAAAAGCAGGATTAACCAATACACAGAATCATGATTTAAAACCATTGATGGAATGTGCTGTTTTAACATTGAAAAATTTAATAGAAAAAGACGAGGCTGAGAATCATTAAGATCTCAGCCTTTTTAGTACATTTGGAATGTTGTTGATAATATCTTCTGGCATAAAACTTGCCGAATCTATATCAAGTTTGGCACTTTGCGAATGAATATAGGTAGCACATAGAGCAGCTTGTAAACTATCTTTGCACTGTCCAAGCATCGCAACGACAATACCACATAAAATATCTCCGCTTCCGCCTTTTGCCAGACCTGCATTTTGTGCATCTAAAACATAGACATTGCCTTGATGGGCAATATAGGTTTGACTTGATTTTAGTATTAGTACACAGCTTGGATATTCTTTTGAAAAGTCACGAGCTACTTCAAATGGGTTTGATAAAATGGTGGAAACATTTATACCTGTTAAATCGGACATTTCTTTAATATGCGGAGTTAAAATTGTAGTTTCATTTCGTTTTAATAAATCAATGTTTTTTTGAGCAGCCCATAATGCATCGGCATCAAGTACTATTTTTTTATCACTCTTTAAGGCTTGTTCCACTAAAGCAACAGTAATATTGTTTTTTTGCATGCCATTTCCAATGGAAACAATAGAATAATTATTTATATTTTGTTTCAACAATTCAATGGCTTTAGAGCTAAAGATACCATTGCGATCGGCACATTGAAGAAGCATATAAAAATCAGACTTGATTGCAAGAATATTAGAAATACATTCAGGAACCATCAGAGTAAGAGTTCCAATACCACTTTTATAAGCACTCAAACTTGCCATATGGATCGCACCATGCATGTTTTGACTTCCACCAATCATTAGGGCTTTTCCAAAAGTTGACTTATGCGCATTCAATGGACGATTTGGAAGATGAATATCCTCTTCATTTAATACTTTGATTTTGTCCATGCATTTTTGATGAAGAATCTGAGGGATTCCAATATCTACAAGGTATAATTTACCGCAATGATTTTTTCCTTCATTTAGCCATTGTCCTTGTTTGTAGCAATCTAAACTAATTGTATAATCGGCATGAATGGCGCATCCAAGAACATTTCCCATAGTGGAATCAATGCCGCTAGGCATATCAATACTGATGATGGTTGAATGGGATGTATTCACAGTTTGAATCATCGTTTTATAAAATCCAGTAATATCTCTAGATAGTCCGTTGCCAAAAAGGCAATCAATGTAAATGTCATAAGTGACATTAGGAAGATTTTGGCTGAATGGAATCTTAAAATTCTGTATCATTTGAAATTGAATTTTTTCTTCATCCGACATCTTTTTAATTTCTGGAACCACCACATATAGATTTGGATATTTAGGCTGTAGAAGTCTTGCGATTGCAAGTCCATCGGCACCATTATTTCCAGGGCCACAAAGAATGCAGATAGATTGGTTAGTATTTGCGATTTGTTCAATGATTTCGGCTGATTTTATAGCTGCATGTTCCATCAAAATCAAGCTAGGAATTTGGTATGTTTTGATGGCTGCATGATCAATGTTTCGAGCCGTCGTTTGCGTATGTATATAGGCTGGATACATATTCTCACACTCCTTATCTTTACTATACTCTTAATGTGTAAAAAATCATAATACTTTTAAGGATGTATGTTATAATTATGAAATTGGGGGTATTTATTCTATGTCGAAATCTTCAGCGGCTAAAAAGTCGATTATTGTGGGCGGCCTGATAGGAACGGGCGGTCTATTTGTATCAAAACTAATTGGATTGGCTTATACAATTCCATTTTCATATATACTTCAGTCGGAAGCGTATCAGTCTGTTTATGCGCAATCTTATAATATATATGCGTATTTATTGACGATATTTCAATCGGGAGTCCCATTTGCGGTGGCCACACTTGTAGCACGATATATTGCGTTAGAAGATGCGAAAAGTGTTATTTTAGTAAAGAAAATAGCTTTTGCGATTTTAGGCTTAACGGGATTTGTCGGCATGATTCTATTATTTACATTATCGAATGTGATTGCACCAGCCATGGTTGCCAAAAATGCCGATATCATGGCAAATTGTTTGAAAATATTATCTTTGGCAATTTTCCTTGTTCCTGTATTGTCTGCTTTTCGAGGATATTATCAAGGCTTAAAAGAAATGGAAGAATATGCTTTTTCACAAGCTTTCGAACAAGTATTTCGAGTTGCGTTTTTACTAAGTGCAGCATGCCTTGTAGTGTATGCGTTTGGGTGGGATAAAAAGTATGCATTATATGCGGCGGTTATGTCAACTTCTGTGGCAACGATTGCGGCGATTGCTCAATTTGCGTATTTTGATCGTAAACACCAATGTGTAGTGGATGAAATGGCACAAAGACAAACGACACGTTCGCATTCAGCTAAGAAGATCTTCAGAGAAATTCTTGTCTTAGCCATTCCTTATTTAGTGGTTGCGATTTTAGGGAATATTGACCAGGTATTTAATGGTTTCTTGCTTCCTACAGGATTAAAGATGCATTATAATGCCAAAGATACAACGACTGTCATTTCTGCATCAAACTATGTGGCAGGTAAATTAAATGCGATTCCAATGATTTTAGGTCCAGGTTTTGCGACAGCGATCATTCCACATATTTCCGAGGCTTTATCAAAGAAAAATTATAAGTTGGTTAAGAAAAATGTATTGGATAGTATCAACGTAGTTTTATATGTAGCCATTCCTGTATCGTTTTGTATTTTTGCGTATGCAGGACCATTGAATTACACATTATATTATTCTGAAAACTTGGAATTATGTACATTCGTTGTACAATGGATGTCTTTGGAAGGTTTCTTGTCTACATTAGCTCCATTAGTTACCAATTTAATGGTTTCTTTGGAATTAAGAAAAAATGTATTAAAAAATTTGGCCATTGGTGTATTGATCAAAGGTGTTCTTTTGATTCCGTTTGTATGGATCATGGGTATTGCGGGTGCTGTTATTTCAAGTTTTATTGGTACAGGATATATCATTTATAAAAACTTAAAAGAGATTCAAGATGTATATAAGATTTCATATCGTAAAACTTTAATTATCGTAGTACGTATTTTGATTGGATTACTCGCATTATGGATTACTTCAATTCTTCTATCAAAAATTGGATTGTATGGTGTTGAAGGATCAAAGCTTTCATGTCTGTTCAAGATGTGTTTAAATGGATTATTAAGTGTAATTGTATATGTGGTAGTTACTTTGTATTTAAAAGTTCCACAAAGTATTTTTCATTTTCAACTAAGAAAGAAATCGGGTGTATAAAATGTATGATGTAGTAGTTGTTGGAGCTGGACATGCCGGAATTGAGGCTTGTTTAGCTGCAAGTCGTATGAATAAAAAAACGGCTATTGTTACTTTAAGTAAAGATATGATCGGTTCGATGCCATGCAATCCTAGCGTGGGTGGACCGGCAAAAGGAATCGTAGTTCGAGAAATTGATGCCTTGGGTGGTATGATGCCTGTTGCGGCTGATAAAACGGCTTTACAGTTTAAGATGTTGAATACGACAAAAGGGCCTGGAGTCTGGAGTTTGCGTGTTCAAAGCGATAAGATTGCCTACAAACGTTTTATGAAAAAGGCATTAGAAGAACAGGAAAATTTAGATATTATTGAGGCAGCATGTAAGATTGTTGTGATCAAGGATGGAAAAGCTTGTGGTGTTGAGTTAGAAGATGGAACATTTATTGAAAGTAAGACAGTTGTCTTGACGACAGGTACTTATATGACAAGTAATGTTTTAAGAGGTCACACTTCCACTGTTTCAGGACCAGAAAATCAAAGGACGGTCAATACGTTGTCAGAATCATTGCGTGAGGCAGGAATTAAAACTTTCCGTTTAAAGACGGGTACACCACCTCGTATCAAAATGGATACAATTGATTTTACTAAGGCAGAACCTCAGCCAGGGACAAATCAATTTTTGCGTTTTAGTGAGACAACAAAACAAGAGGATGTATTACCTTTCGAAAAACAAGAGATTTGTCATTTGATTTATACACAGCCAGAAACGCATGAAATCATACATACACATTTGCATGATTCTGCCATGTATTCTGGTTTAGTAAAAGGGGTAGGGCCTCGTTATTGTCCGAGTATTGAAGATAAATTGGTGCGTTTTGCGGATAAAGAAAGACATCAGCTTTTCTTAGAGCCTGAATCTAAAGAATTAGATACAATTTACATTCAGGGATTCTCCACATCAATGCCGATTGATGTACAGGAAAAGATGGTTCATTCTTTGCCTGGTCTTGAAAATTGCGTGATTGAAAAATATGCGTATGCGATTGAATATGATGCGATTGATCCACTTCAGATGAAGCCAAATATGGAAAATAAAATTGTTGAGAATTTATTTACAGCAGGTCAGGTCAATGGTACGAGTGGATATGAAGAAGCGGCTGGTCAAGGATTGATGGCTGGGGCAAATGCGGCATTGAAAGTAGATGGTAAAGAACCATTGGTTCTTCGTCGTGATGAAGCTTATATTGGTGTCATGTTAGATGATTTATGTACAAAAGGAACTAAAGAACCATATCGTTTATTAACTTCAAGAGCGGAATATCGTTTATTGTTGCGTCATGATAATGCGGATCAAAGATTGCTTGAAAAGGGTTATGAAATTGGATTGGTTTCACAAGAAAGATATGATGCATTTAAAAAGAAGATGGATGATATTGAAGTTGCTCGAGAAGAACTTTCAAATGCTCATATTAAACCAAATAGTGAAGTCAATGAATATCTTGAAAGTTTAGGCTTTGAACCGTTGGCACATGGATGTAGTGCATTGGATTTGATCAAGCGTCCAAAAATTACAGTTAAGGGCTTAGAAAAATATACTGGATTGAATTATGAAGACCAAATCAATGAGCAGATTGAGATCCAAACCAAGTATGCAGGTTATATTGCGAAGGCAAAGCGTGATGCGAAGCATTTGCAGCAGATGGAAAAGATGAAGCTTCCTGCAGATTTGGATTATGAAAATATGGATAATTTATCTTTGGAGGCAAGACAAAAATTAACAGCTATCAAGCCTTTAACTTTGGGACAGGCGAGTCGTATTTCTGGTATAAATCCGAGTGATATTGCGATTTTAGCTATGCGTGTGAAATAATTTGCATTGAAATCGTTTTCAATTATATGATATAGTTAAAAGGGGATAAAAATATGAAGGGAAAACGAAATAAAGTTCAACATTTCTTTGTATATATCGCAATGCTGGTTATGTCTGGCTTTTTAATCATGGGTGGTTTGCAGCAATTGTCAATGACGCATGAGTTAAAGTCGAGCATTGTTCAAAAGAAAAAAGAGAAAAAGGAATTGTCTTCTAAAAAGAAAGAATTGGAGAAGGCAAAACAGAATCTGACAAATCCAGATTATGTTGAATATATTGCGCGTGGAAAATACTTAGTGACAAAAGAGGGGGAGCAAGTATTTAAATTTCCAAGTAAAGACTAACTAGGCCGTTCGGTCTAGTTTTTTTATATATTAAGATTTTGGTTTCGGAACAGGGGAATGCGGTATGTGAAAAACTGTCGAATTGTCACAATTTGT
>NZ_CAKVMR010000084.1 GCF_934772795.1 uncultured Holdemanella sp. | reverse complement strand
AAAAAAGGGGCTGTAACGAGTAAGTGAATTTTATCGCTTATGGAGTTCAGCTCCTTTTGTTTTACCATATACCTTGTAATCCAAATAAAAAATGAAAATACACATCTAACCTTACTGCCTTTTTGGGCGCACTAAAAACAAATGTCTATTTTCATCTTTTTTACTTTTAGAACCTTAGTTTAATTTGTTGTTTTTCTGGAATTCTAGTTTTCGAGTGTGATATCTTCTTAGATTATGACCGATACATACCAGTAGTATCTCTAGTTTTACACCAGATATGCCGCGACGACGTAATTTATCATAATGATTGTCTTCTTTGATCTGTCCAAAGATTCCTTCACTCCAGATACTTCTTTGCGTCATGTACCTTTTACCTTGATCTGTCAAAAGATTTTCTTTGACTTCATTTTTATAGGCTTCAAGTTCTCGACACCTTTGTATCGTTCGTCCTGTTTTTGACTTTGTACACTGGGATTTGAATGGACAGCCTTTACAATGTTCATTCTGATACATTTCGATTTCTCGTGGATACATGCCACGTCTTTCAATTCGTGTATCCACCAATGTGAACTCGTAGCCTGCTGGACAGATGACCTTATCTTCTTCATTTGGATTCATCTGGGCACGGGTAAATTGATTTTTAGCTGTTTTCTTTTCAGCTTCTTTACGCATTCCACTGTATTTCATATACAATTGAATACCATGTTCCTTGTCGTATTTATAATTGTCAAAACTTCCATATCCTGCATCTGCTGGTGTGGCATGTGGATAGCTTCCGTAAGCCATATGATAACCTTCCATAAATGGAATATATGTTCTTAAATCATTGGCATCACTTGAAACATATACATGTCGAATATATCCTTCACTGCTTCCAACCTGTACATTATATCCAGGCTTGAATACGTTTGTATGGTTATAGTAATCGTATTTCATGTGCATGAACGTTGCATCTGTATCTGTCTTTGAAAAACTATTTCGATCCCCTGCAATATCAGAATACATGGCGTATTTCCACATCTTCAAAGCATCTTCTTTAAATGCTTCCTGATACCTTTGTAGGTCATGTTTCTTTTTACCTTTACCATGCACAACTTGGATTGAATTCTTCGCCATCAGCTGTTCTATCACAGAAACTACTTCAAACAGGTAATCGAAATTAATTTCTCGCACAATTGAAAAACGAATATTCAAATTGTTTTTTGAACAGTATTTATTAAATGCAGAAAGCCTGTCCATAACTTTGATCCAACGCTTTTCTCTGAATTTCTTTGTGGCTTTCATCCATACAAAAGTCATTTTATTGGCATTGGCTTCGAATTTTGTTCCATCAATATATAAGACTTCTGTATCTATGACATCATGAGCTTCGATATACTTGTTAATATCCACAAATATGTCTTCGATAGGCGTAGTAAGCTTGTCTTTGATAAACCTTTCAAAAGCCATATGAGAAGGAGTTTTTCCATCCATAATGAATTTGAAACGGATGTCATATTTACATAATTTTTCTAGATCACGAAGAGAAGCATAACCATTTATCGCAAATGCAAGAATGACCGCTTCAAACATTTGGATTGCATCATATCCATGAGCGTTATCCTGTGAGAAATCGATATATTTAAAAACGTTGACCTCTTCTACGACTTCCTTCACAGTTCTTGAGATATCGTCTTTTTCAACGACATCATCATAAGAAAAACACAAAGGGAATTGAAATGATGGTTGATATGCATTACAATTAACTAGGTATTTGTTCACAAACATAGTATACCAAAAAAGACCGATATTCGGATTTTTAATCTCGAATATTCGGTCCTTTTTTATTAGGATGAAACTTCTTTATCCGTTACAGCCCCAATTTTTTGCGATTTCTTTTGCGACATTAAAATAGTCTTCTAATTGATCATCACTTGGTGTGTAACATTGGTTGATCACATCGTGGCATGATTCGATTCCAGATTGTTGCATTCTTGTATCGATTTCTTTGGCAACTTGGTTAAACCATCCGTATGCGGCAAAGGCCAATCCTTTTTTGTTCTTAAATTTACATGGACGAATATGTTCAAGGAAAGCGGCCACACTTGGTGCCATGACATTGTTGTAGGTACCAGATCCAATACATACGACTTTGGCATCCATGATTTCGCGCATCACAATACTTGATTTTGTGTCTGATAATTTATAGACTTTTACATCCATACCGCCATCACTGAATCCTTCAGCTAGACTTTCGGCAACCTGTTGTGTGTGTTTCCATACAGATTCATATACGATGACAGCTTTATTTTCAGTTTTTTGAGCTGCCATATCTTTGTAGGTTTCAATGATATCTGCAATATAGTCTTTCCAGATAATACCATGGGCTGGCATGATGTATTCAATATCTAAATTCATGCCTAAAATTAGGTTTAATTTTGCTTGCACTGGCGTTGTATATGGCAAAACGATATTCGCAAAGTATTCTTTCGCTTGTTTTAAACAATAGGCTTTATCCAATCCTTCATCGGTTAAGTTAAAGTTAACAATGTGTTGTCCAAAGGCATCGTTTGAGAATACAGTTTTTAACTGTGGACAATATGTCAACATGTTGTCTGGCCAGTGAATCATCTGCATTTCAACAAAGACAAAGTCATATTTTCCTGTGTTGATTGTATCGTTTGTCTTTACGACCTGATATGGAACTTGATCAAAGTATTGTTCGATCATATTCTTTTTTCCAGAAATAGATGCGTAGACTTTTGCGTTTGGATATTTGGCATATACTTTTTTAAATCCACCAGAATGATCAGGTTCTGTATGTTGGACAATAATATTATCAATTTCTCTTCCTTGTAGTACAGATTCCACTCTTTCTAATAGTTCTTCTGTGAATTCTTCTTCAACTGTATCGAATAATGTAACTTCATCATCTACCACTAAATAGGCATTATATGTACATCCTTCATCAATAGGATATAAATCGCCATGGAAGTGACGGTTGTTTAAGTCTCTGACTCCGACCCAGTATACGTTATCTATAATTTTTTTAGCTCTTTTCATTTCATCTCACCTCATCCTTTATTTTAGAATTATTTAGAGAATATGTCTATTCATTTGCATACTTTTACATTTTTTGAATAAAAATTATAAAAAGTCAACTAAAAAGTGTAAGTGTTTTCTTTTTTTAAGAGTATAATAATAACTAGGAGGAATTGTCGATATGATTATTCAAAGTAAAAGAATTTGGGTCGTAAATACATGGTTGGCAGCCCAAGTTGAAGTAGAAGAAGGAAAGATTGTAAATATCTATCCATATGGAGAAAAAGATGTAGATGAAGATTATGGAGATAAGAGAATTGTCCCAGGATTCATCGATGTGCACACACATGGTGCTTATGGATTTGATACAAATGATGCGAATGAAGAAGGTCTTCGCAACTGGATGAAAAACATCGTTAAAGAAGGTGTTACAGGTATTCTTCCAACAACAATTACGCAGTCTGAAGAGGTTTTGACAAATGCGGTTAAAAATGTTGCGAAAGTTGTTGAAGAAGGGTATGAAGGTGCTGAAATTTTAGGTATTCACTTTGAAGGGCCTTACTTGGATCAAGTATATAAGGGAGCACAGCCTGAACAATATTGTGTAAAACCAGATCTTGAACAATTCAAACGTTACTTGGCAGCTTCTAATAATTTAATTAAAATCGTGACTATGGCTTGTGAACATGATGATAACTTTGAATTAACTAAGTTCTTACGTGCAAATGGAATTGTATGTAGTCAAGGTCACTCAGGAGCTACTTTTGAACAGGCTCGTTTAGCTATTGCGAATGGTGCAAACTCAATGACTCACGTATTCAATGGTATGACTAAATTCCATCACCGTGAACCAGGATTAGTTGGTGCTGCCATGCGTTATAGAGATGTATATGGTGAAATCATCTGTGATGGAAACCACTCAACTTATGAAGCATTAAATGATTACTTTACAGCTAAAGGTCCTGATCACTGTATTATGATCACTGACTCATTGATGGTTAAGGGATTGCCAGTTGGTACAAAAGTATTGTTTGGTGGAAACGAAATCGAATTATATCCAGATGGAAGTGCACACTTAACAGATACGAAGGGTCTTGCAGGATCTACATTGCATGTCAATAATGGACTTCGTATTTTAGTAGAAAAAGCATTGGTTCCTTGGCAAACAGCTATCAATGCATGTACATTGAACCCAGCTCGTATGTTGAATGTAGATGATCGTAAGGGATCAATTCAAACGGGAAAAGATGCAGATTTAGTTGTATTAAATGATGACTATTCTGTTGAAATGACTTACGTAAAAGGAACAAAAGCATTCTAATTAAATAAGCACATTGAATTGTGGTCAATGTGCTTTTATAATGTTTTTTGCGTGGATATCTGGTTCTAATTTATCGTCGGTAATGATTATGTCAAAATCATCGATATTAGCTATTTTTGACATATACTTCTTATTAAATTTTGTATGGTCTACCATACAAATTTTTTTGTTTGAAGAATCAAGAATGGCTTTTTTTACTAAGGCATCACTCATACTTGGGATGGATACGCCATAATCTAAATCTATTCCTAAAACGGAGATAAAGGCTTTATCAATATAATAGTTTTGAAAGAATTGGATGGTACTTTCAGATAGAGCTGCCTGGGTTACAGGATTATAGGTTCCTGGAGCCATGATGATCTTAGCTTTTGTGTTACGATCTACATATTGTAGAATCTTCCAAAAATTTGTAAAGATGGTGATCTTCTTATGATGTATTCGCTTAAAGAGTTCAAGGCAGGTTGTACCACAATCTAAATAGATGGAATCTCCATCTTGGATGAGTGTACTCGCATAAATCGCAATCTCTTTTTTATCCGATTGTGACATGCCTTCTTTGATTTCAAAGGAAGGCTCAGTTGAACTAGACTCATTGAGTGTGGCACCTCCATAGCTCTTTGTGGCGAGTCCTTGATTTTCTAGATGATCTAAATCTCTTCGTATGGTCATTAAGGAAACACTATATTGTTTTGCGAGTTCACTGACTTGTACGGTTTTATCTTTTTTTAGCTTTTCATAGATTTCATATCTTCTTTGTGTTGTATTCATACTTCTATTAAAGCACAAAAAAGAACATAAAGAAACATGTTTATTTGTGTTCTTTTGAAATAATTTGTTTGATGTGAAAAGGATATTGAATCTATATTTTTGTAGTGCTAGGATACAGATGAACTTAAGGAGGATCCATCATGGAATTAATTATCGACTCATCAAATATTGAACAAATTAAAGAACTAAATGAATTATTAACAATTACGGGTGTTACGACAAATCCTACAATTCTTACAAAATCAGGTAGAGAAGCCATGGATGTCGTAAAAGATCTTTGTGAAGTGTTGAGTGAAGATCAATTGTTGTTTATTCAAACCGTACAAACTTCTTTTGAAGGTATTATGGAAGAAGCTAAAATGATTTCTTCAATTCGTAATAAAAATATGTATGTTAAGATTCCCGTTACACATGAGGGTTTAAGAGCTATTAAAGAATGTAAAAAATTAGGAATCCACACATTGGCTACTGCTATTTATACAGCAGATCAAGCATTCTTAGCTGCAATGAATGGAGCTGAATATTTGGCACCTTATACAAATCGTATGTGTAATTATGGGGATGGTGTACAGGATGTGAAAGACTTGATTGAAATGTTGAGAGTAAATAATATGCCTGCAAAAGTGATTGCGGCAAGCTTTAAAAACACATATCAAGTGCATGAATTGATCAAGGCTGGCATTCAAGCTGTAACGGTTCCTTGCGATGTTTTATATCAAATGATCGATCATCCAGGCACTAAGATTGCGGTTGGTGAATTTAGTGTGAACTGGCAAAGAGCTTATAATCGAAACACGTTAGAAAAGTAGACTTGTCTACTTTTTTCTTTTTCTAAAAATTAGCACTTAAGTGTTGACAGTGCCAAAAATGATGTTATACTATCATTAGCAATCATAAAGAGTGAGTGCTAAGTACAAGGAGGTGCTTATTTATGAATATCGAACAAATGTCAGAGCGTTTGCAGAAACTTTTAATGGATGCCATTAATTTGGCTAAATCCAACCAACATCCAAGTGTAGATACGGTGGATATGTTGGAAACGATTTTTAAGGATGATGTATTGGACGGTTTATTTGAGCGTATTGGCTTAGATAAGACGCGTGCTTTACAGATGGTTCAACAAGAATCGAGTCGTGTCGCAAAGAGCTCAACAAGTAATATAAATTTATCCAATGAAGTGCAGAAATCGTTTGAGGATGCACAAAATTGGGCAAGCCAACATGATGAGACTTATTTATCGGTAGCGAGTGTATTTTTAGCTTTATTATTTAATCGTTCTTATATTTCTAAAGAATTGGTTAGAACTTTTAACTTGAATAAGGAGGCTTGCTACAAGGCTGAATTAGAGCGTCGTAATGGTAAGAAGTTTGATACGCCAAATTCTGAAGAGAATGTAGAAGCCTTAAAAAAATATGGTCGTGATTTAGTCCAGGATGTGCGTGATGGTAAGATTGATCCAATTATTGGACGTGACGATGAGATTCGTCGTGTTATGCAGATCTTATCACGTAAGACAAAGAACAACCCCGTCTTAATTGGTGAGCCAGGTGTTGGTAAAACGGCAGTTGTCGAAGGTATCGCATGGCGTATTATGAAGGGTGATGTACCTGAGTCTTTAAAAGAAAAACGCTTAATTGAATTGGATATGGGATCTTTGATTGCCGGAGCTAAGTATCGTGGTGAATTTGAAGAGCGTTTAAAATCCATTTTGGATGAAGTCAAAAAATCGGATGGACAGATCATCTTGTTTATTGATGAGATTCATAACTTGGTTGGTGCAGGTAAAACGGAAGGTAGTATGGATGCAGCTAACTTATTAAAGCCAATGTTGGCTCGTGGTGAACTACATTGTATTGGTGCAACAACTTTTAATGAATATCGTAAATATATTGAAAAGGATGCTGCTTTAGAGCGTCGTTTCCAGAAGGTACAAGTGGCTCAGCCAAGTGTAGAGGATACAATCAGTATTTTACGTGGATTAAAAGATCGCTTTGAAAGCTATCATGGTGTACGTATTTTGGATGAGGCTTTAATTGCGGCAGCTACAATGTCTGATCGTTATATCACGGATCGTTTCTTACCCGATAAGGCTATTGACTTAGTGGATGAGGCTTGTGCTACATTAAAGGTTGAAATGGAAAGTATGCCTCAAGAGTTGGATGAGTTGCAGCGTAAAATCTTGCAGCTACAAATTGAAAAGACTTCACTACAAAAAGAAGAAGATAAACGAGCTGTTGAGCGTAGAGAAGAAATTGAAAATGAATTGGCTTCTTTACAATCAAAACGTGATGAAATGCATTCTAAGTGGGAAGACGAAAAACGTGGTTTGGCCAATGAAAAAGAAGATAAACAACGTTTGGAGAAGGCTCGTTTAGATTTGGAGCAAGCTCGTAATGAGGCTCGTTATGAAGATGCCGCTAAACTTCAATATGGAACAATTCCAGAATTAGAGGCTCGTATTCAAAAAGAGCAGACGAGTCAAAAAGAGGATGCTTTGATTCAAGAAACGGTTAATGAAGAATTGATTGCGAAAATCGTTTCTAGATGGACAGGTGTTGAAGTAACGCGTTTAGTTGCTTCTGAAAGAGAAAAATTATTGAATTTGAAGGCAGAACTTGAAAAACGTGTAGTTGGTCAAGATGAAGCTCTAGAACTTGTGACCGATGCGATCTTGCGTTCGAAAGCACAGATTCAAGATGAGAATCGTCCAATTGGATCTTTCATGTTCTTAGGTCCTACAGGTGTAGGTAAAACGGAAGTTGCCAAGGCTTTAGCGGAACAATTATTTGATGATGAAAGACACATTGTACGTATCGATATGAGTGAGTACATGGAAAAACACAGTGTGGCACGTTTAATTGGTGCGCCTCCTGGATATGTTGGATACGATGAAGGTGGTCAATTGACGGAAGCTGTTCGTCGTAATCCTTATAGTATTGTCTTATTTGATGAAATCGAAAAGGCGCATCCAGATGTATTCAATGTATTACTTCAAATTCTAGATGATGGTCGTATTACGGATTCAAAAGGTGTTACCGTTGATTTTAAGAATACAATTATTATCTTAACATCGAACTTAGGTAGTCAATATGCCTTTGAATCTGGTGATGTACATGATAAGTATATGGAAGAAGTAAAGCGTCATTTTAAACCAGAATTCATTAATCGTATCGATGAAATTATTGTGTTCAACGCATTAGATGATTCGGCCTTTATTAAGATTGCCCACAAGTTTGTTGGCTTGCTACAAAAACGATTGGCTGAACGTGATATTACATTACATGTAAGTGATGCCGTATATAATCAGATTGCCAAGATGGGTGTAGATCCTGTATATGGTGCTCGTCCTATGAAGCGTTATATCCAAAGAAATCTTGAAACACAGATTGCCAAGGAAATGATCAAGACAGGCGCTATGCAAGGGGATGTAATCCATGTAGATTGTCAAAATGGCGAGTATACATTTGATATTCAAGGAAGATAGTTAATTATAGTAGTTACGCATGAAAAATAAAATGGCTTAAATAGGCAAAATCGGAAACTCTATAAAAGAATTTCCGATTTT
>NZ_CAKVMR010000083.1 GCF_934772795.1 uncultured Holdemanella sp. | reverse complement strand
AGAAGTTAAGCACTTTCACGGCGACAATAGTTGGGCTTGCCCCTGCGAAGATAGCTAGCTGCCGGGTCCTTTTTTTTGCCTTTTCTTGCACATTATTTCACATATCATGAACAAATGTTTATGGTATAATAAAGTGCATAGGAGGTTTATTATGGACCAAAAGTATATAACAATACAAGGCGCTCGTGAAAACAACCTTAAAAATGTAAGTTTAAAAATACCTAAAGATAAATTAGTCATTATGACAGGCGTTTCTGGAAGTGGAAAAACTTCTCTAGCCTTCGATACCATCTATGCTGAAGGACAACGTCGATATATGGAATCTCTATCTGCTTATGCCAGACAATTTCTTGGTAATAGCGAAAAACCAGATGTTGATCAAATTGATGGATTATCACCAGCTATCGCAATCGATCAAAAGACAACATCTAACAATCCACGATCTACTGTAGGAACAGTTACCGAAATTTATGATTATTTACGTTTATTATATGCACGTATAGGCGTACCTTATTGTCCTGATCACCATATTCCGATTACTGGAAATACTATCAAAGAAATGATTGATAAAATCATGGAACTTCCTGATAAAACAAGATGTACAATTTTAAGTCCTGTTATTCAGGGAAAAAAAGGAACACATAAAGATTTATTAGAAAACTTAATGAAAGAAGGATATATTCGAGTTCGTATCGATGGTGAAATCAAGTATCTCGAAGAACTTGAACCTTTAGACAAAAACAAGAAACATTCAATTGATGTTGTTGTCGATCGAATTGTAAAGAGTGATGATCGTTCACGTTTTCATGATTCTTTAGAAACGGCACTAAAATTAAGTGATGGTTTAGCCATTTTATTAACGAACGAATCTGAAACTTTATTTTCAAGCAATTATGCATGTAAAGTTTGTGGTTTTTCTGTACCGAAACTAGAACCAAAATTATTTTCATTTAATGCTCCATTTGGAGCTTGTCCAGAATGCAAAGGACTAGGTATTACACAAAAAGTAGATCTATCTTTATTGATACCGGATGATACAAAATCAATTGCCCAAGGTGGCATTCATTATTATAAAAATATTGTAAATACAGAAAATCTTGAATGGCAAAGGATTCATGCGCTTATTAAATATTATGAAATAGACATGGATACTCCTCTCAAAGATTTACCTAAGAAGAAGCTTAACTATTTATTATATGGTTCAGATGTACCAATCGCATATCAATTGAATTCTCGTTCGGGAATCGTCTCAACGAAATTAGAATACATTGAAGGTGTTTGCCCTATGATTGAACGTAGATACATGGAAACTACTTCAACGATGTCGCGAGAGTGGTATGGCTCATTTTTGGCAGATGCGCAATGTCCAAAATGTCATGGTGCACGGTTAAATAAACAGGCATTATCAGTACTTGTGGGTGGAAAAAACATTTATGAATGGACACAAATGAGTATTAGTGAAGCTATAGATTTTATGGACCATCTAGAATTAACGCCAACACAAGCTAAGATTGCAGAGCTTGTAGTTAAAGAAATTAAGAATCGTCTTTCATTTCTAAATCATGTCGGTCTTAGTTACTTAACCCTAGACCGATTAGCATCCACTTTATCAGGTGGAGAAGCACAACGTATTCGTTTGGCTACACAAATTGGATCCCGCTTAACAGGTGTTATGTATGTTTTGGATGAACCAAGTATTGGTTTACACCAAAGAGACAATGACCGTTTGATTGGTGCGTTAAAAGATATGCGTGATTTAGGTAACACATTGATTGTGGTCGAACATGATGAAGACACAATGCGAGCAAGTGACTATATTGTGGATGTAGGACCTGGAGCCGGTGTGCATGGCGGACAAATCGTTGCAGCTGGAACTCCAGAAGAAATTATGCAGAATGAAAACTCAATTACGGGAGCTTATTTAAGTGGACGTAAAAGAATTGAAGTACCTGAAACGCGTCGCAAAGGTAATGGCAAGAAATTAAAGATTGTGAAAGCTAGCCAGAATAACTTAAAAAATGTGAATGTTACAATTAAACTAGGTACATTTACTGTCGTCACAGGGGTTTCAGGCAGTGGAAAATCTTCATTAGTTACGGAAGTATTAACACATGGTTTACAACATGCGCTAGGACGATTAAGAATTAAGCCGGGTGCCTGCAAAGAAATTCAAGGAATTGAAAACATTGATAAAATTGTAGAAATTGGGCAAGATCCAATCGGTAGAACACCACGTTCAAATCCAGCCACATATACAGGTGTATTTGATGATATTCGTGATTTATTTGCGCAGACAAAAGAAGCTAAAATGTTAGGCTATGACAAGGGACGCTTTTCGTTCAATGTGAAAGGTGGCCGTTGTGAAGCTTGTCAAGGGGATGGAATCTTACGTATTTCTATGCACTTTTTACCAGATGTTTATGTACCTTGTGATCAATGTGGTGGAAAACGTTATAATGAAGAAACATTACAAGTCCATTATAAAGGTAAGACAATAGCGGATGTATTGGATATGACAGTTGAAGAAGCATTGGAATTCTTCAGCAATGTTTCAAAAATCAAACATAAACTACAAACACTAAACGATGTAGGACTTTCTTATATCAAGTTAGGTCAAAGTGCTACAACTTTATCAGGTGGTGAAGCACAACGTGTTAAACTAGCAAGTGAACTTCAAAAGAAGGCAACAGGGAAAACATTATTTGTGCTTGATGAACCAACTACAGGCTTGCATAGTGATGATGTAAAGAAATTGATTGAAGTTCTACAACGCCTAGTAGAACATGGTGATACAGTATTAGTAATAGAGCACAATTTGGATGTGATCAAATGTGCAGATCAAATTATAGATATGGGACCTGAAGGTGGACAAGGAGGAGGTACTGTGATTTGTACGGGAACTCCAGAAAAGGTCGCTGCATGTAAAGAGAGTTATACAGGTCAATATTTAAAACCAATGTTAGAAAAAGGAGGAGACCATGGCAAAAGTAATTGTTCGTGATCTAGCTAAAAAATTCATGTGGACTATCGTGACTGGAGATTCAGACTCATTAAATCGTCCATTAACTTTGGCTGATACAAATCGTCCAGGATTAGAATTAGCCGGATATTTTCCGGATACACAAACAAAACGTCTTGTCGTGCTTGGGGATAAAGAAATAGGATATATCGAAGAGCAGATGGACGAAATATCTCAACGTCGTTCTTTTGAATTTTTAACAGGAGACAATACACCATGTATTGTGGTTGCACATGGACATGCATGTCCTCCTGTTTTAAAGGAAATAGCCGAGCGTAAAAACTTCCCTGTATTTAAAACAGAACATCAAACATCTCACGCAATTGTTAGTATCACAAACTATTTGGATGAATGTCTTGCAGAATCTGTAGTCATTCATGGAGAGTTAGTGCGTGTATTTGGTGTTGGTGTATTGATTACAGGTAGAAGTGGCATGGGAAAAAGTGAAATTGCCTTGGAACTTATCAAACGAGGCCACCAATTAGTTGGTGATGATCGTATTGATTGTTACAAAATACACGATGAATTGATAGGAAGAACGACACCTATGTTAGAAGGGTTCATGGAACTTAGAGGTGTTGGAATTATCAATATTTCTCGTATGTATGGAGTAGGAGCCATTGCCCATGAAACACAAATAGAATTTCAAATTGATTTAGAACCATTTAATGATTCTTATGAATACGATCGAGTTGGAATTGAAGAAAAAGAATACAATGAGATTTTAGGAATCAAAATTTTAAAGATGACGATTCCAGTTTCTCAAGGACGTCCGATGTCGTCTGTGATTGAAACAGCTGTGACAAACTTCTTATTGTTGAAAGATGGCTTAGATTCAGCTAAAGAATTTGAAGAGCGAGTGTTAGCACAAATCTCTGAGAATAAGAAGGAGGAATTCGATGCATCTGTTTCCAAACACTAGAATATTTGTTTCTTTTGGATCTTTAGAAATTGCTTGGTATGCCGTTTTAATTTTAACAGGCGCCTTATGTGCATATTTACTATGTCAAAGAACAATGAAAAAATGGGGATATGCACCTGAAGTTCTAGATGATTATGTAGTTCCTATGTTGTTTATTGGAATTCTAGGAGCTCGAGCATGGTATGTCATTTTTGAATGGAATTATTATTCTTCACACCTAAATGAAATTGTAGCCATTTGGAACGGTGGCTTGGCCATTCATGGTGGATTGATTGCAGGATTTATATTCAGTTTATATTTCTTTAAAAAACGTAAAATTTCATTTCTTAGAATGTTTGATTTGATTATGCCAACAGTGTTATTGGCACAAGCCTTTGGCCGTTGGGGAAACTTTATGAACCAAGAAGCCTATGGTGGTATTGTATCTGAGAGTTTTTATACTCACTATCCAGCATTTATTAAAAATCAAATGTTTATTGATGGAGCCTATCGTATGCCAACTTTCTTATTTGAAAGTGTATGTAATCTATTAGGATTCTTGTTTATTACATTTATTTTCCGTAAGTATTGGTGCAAAAGACGCGGTGATTGTGGATTTATGTATATGGTATGGTATGGAATTACGCGTTTTGTGATTGAAGGCTTGCGAACAGATTCTTTAATGGTACTTGGCCTTCGTACAGCTCAACTTGTATCTTTAGCCTTAATGGTTGTTGGTTGTCTTGGCTTAATGGGTGTATTTCATAAAGCATTTCACTGGAAAAAGAAACCGGTTGTTTTGTTTGATTTGGATGGAACATTGATTGATTCACAACAATTGGTTTTTGAAACCTTTAGAAGAGTTTTTAAAGAATTAAAACCCGACTATGAATTATCAAATGAAGAATTATATTCATTCTTTGGACCAACGCTAGAAGTAACTTTCTCAAAGTATTTCCCAGAAGATCAGGTACAAAGTATTATTGATCGTTATCAAGTAATCAATAAGGCTTTGCATAAAGATCTATTAAAGGAAGTGCCTCATGCCAAGGAAATGCTAGAGGGGTTAAAAGAAGAAAATATACAGTGTGCGGTAGTATCAAATAAGCGTATTGAAGTTGTGAAAAGAGGTCTTAAACAAGCTGGTTTAGATGGTTATTTCGAGGTTGTATTGGGAAAAGAAAATTTACCTGAACCTAAGCCAAGTGCATCTGGCTTGATTGAAGCATGCAACTTATTACATACTAGTCATGACGATTGTATTTATGTTGGTGATAATGTTGCGGATATTGTAGCCGCAAAAAATATGGCTGCCTATTCTGTGGGGTTTAGTGTAGATGAAAAACAACGTGAAGCCTTAGAAAAAGCACATCCATGTAAGGTCATCGATGATTTAATGCAGTTAGTACCATTATGTAAGGAGGATCGCATATGGAGCGACAATACGATTTGGTAATAGTTGGCGCCGGCCCTGCTGGTTTAAGCGCAGCATTATATGGTTCAAGAGCAGGACTTAAAACTTTGATATTAGAAAATGGAGCGCCTGGTGGAAAATTGATCAAGACAAATAAAATCAGTAATTATCCAGGTATAAAAAATATTGAAGGTACACAGTTGGCAATGGATATGTTTGAACAGGCAACATCTTTTCAAGCTGAGTACGCGTATGGTGAAGTTAATAAAATCGATAAAGATAAAAATGTATATTTGAGTGATGGAAATGTTGTGAAGGGTGAGGCTATCATTCTTGCGACAGGAACAAAGGAACGTTTATTGAATATTCCTGGTGAAAATGAAAATCTAGGACATGGTGTTTCTTTTTGTGCAGTTTGCGACGGTGCATTTTTTAGAGATAAAGATGTTGTAGTGATTGGTGGAGGAAACTCTGCGTTAGAAGAATCTATTTATCTTGCCGGGCTTGCGCGCAGTGTTACGATTGTGATTCGTAGAGACGTATTTAGAGCCGAGGAACATATTCAAAAACAAATTGAAGAGAATGCGAAGATTCATGTCATTAAAAAGCATATTCCTGTTCAAATTCTAAGTTTAGAAGGAAAAGTATCCGGTATTGAACTTGAAAATGTGGATACTCATGAAAAACAAGTTATTGAATGTTCAGGCATCTTCCCTTATGTTGGACAAGATCCAAATACGGATTGTGTACAAGATTTAGGTGTATTGAACGAACGAGGATACGTCTTAGTAGATGATGATCGTCAAACAAAAATTCCAGGAATTTATGCAGCAGGCGATGTCATTGACAAAAATTTAAGACAGGTTATTACGGCATGTAATGATGGTGCCATTGCAGCGCAGCATGCATTTCATAAAATAAAAGGAATTTAATAATCCAAGAAGCCAGGTGGAAACATCTGGTTTTAATTTACAAAAAAAGCATTTGAAACGGCTTACAATATGCTTGAAATCAGTCACTGAAAGTGATTTAATTAAGATAAGAAAAGGATTTGAGGTGTTATATTATGTTGCCTGAAGAAGCAATCAAAAAGGTAATGGATGCGTATTACCATATTACTGGATTAAGATGCTATTTCGTGCAAGACGAGACAGAAATTAGTAGTGCAAAAGAGAAAAACTTTTTTTGTAAATGCTTAAAAACAAGTTCATCTGCATTACGTCAATGTGATGAATGTACATTTGAAAACTATACAGCAGCTTTAAAATCGAACAAACCACAAAAGTATGCATGTCATGCAGGACTTGTTAAATGGAGTGTTCCTGTAGCTCTTGCAGATGTAAAAGGGGTAATTGTATCAGAAGGAGTTATCACAAAACAGCAAGGCTTAGAAGCAGAAGATTGGGTCAAACATTTGGCTGAAACATATAATGTTTCTAGACCCATACTTTTACATAACTACACAAAAGTGGTTGTGATGAATGAAGCTCAGGTAGAAGAAAGTATCGAATTGATGCAAGATCTATTAAAGTACTACAAAGCCGTAATCGAAGGTTAATTCCTTCGATTTTTTTTCTACATACAAAAAAAGCCAGCAATTTGCTGACTTAGTTATTGACTCCATGATGGAATATTGGAGTATCATCACTGATTGCTTTAAATACATAACCACGACTTCTATAGTTTTCAATGATGGCTGGCAAAGCTTCAACTGTAGAAGTTTTAGGACTTGAATCGTGGAATAACAACATAATTTGATCGTAGTTACAATTTGTTGAGTTATCCACAATCGTTTGAGCAGGTACGCTGTTTGAAGCGGCATCCCCACTAGAGCAGTTCCAGTCAAAGTATTCATAGCCTCTTTCATGTACCATACTATCTAGTTTTGACATAATACCCTGAGAGTAGTTGGCAGAAACCATATTGCTAGAACCACCAGGGAAACGAATATATTTTGGAGCTTTTCCTGTGATTTGTTTAACCATATCACTAATTTGTTGTAAATCATTAAAATATGCTTCTGTAGACGAGTATACCGTTGCATAATCATGCGTATATGTATGAAGTGCAATTGTATTACCTTGTTTTTCTGCTTTTCGAATGGAATCATTATATTTTTGATTGTTTCCAGTCACAAAGAATGTAGCTTTCGCATCATACTTTTTTAATATCTTTAATACTTTATCCGTATTTTCACTTGGACCATCATCAAATGTTAGATAAACAACTTTTGTAGGTTCCTCAACAACGACATTAATCTTTTTCTTAGTTTTATTTCCAGACCGATCCGTTGCCGTAACAGTTAATTTATAAGTGCCTTCTTTTTTGGTCTTAACTTTTGAAGAATCAATTTTGATTTTTGGATTTGAATCTAAATTATCTTTGACTTCAATATAAGATTTATAGTTCGGCTTTGAATCTGTATAGACACTAATTTTATCTGTGCTGATAACAGGTTTTTCAGTATCTTTTTTTAATGTAAGTGTCGCATCCTTCGTTGTGTAATTTCCATATGCATCTTTAGCTACGATAGTCACTGTTTGTTTTTCATCTTTAGTTACTTTATTTTTAAAAGATAAGGTTACTTTTGAATCATCTTCAACACTTTCTACAAAAGATTTTGGCTTTATATCTTCTTTTAAATCTGTTTTATAAGCTTTAACCTTTAGTTTTGGAGCCTTAGTATCTTTTACTGAAATTGTACACGTTTTTTTATAGTTTTTTAATTGATAAGTTACTGTATAGTTACCCACTTTTTTAGTGTCGATATTACTTGAAATTTGAACACTAGAATCCGAATGATAAAAGACTTGTTGAATGTTTGTCTTTGGATCATACTCATGATTGATTTCTACTTCTGGATTCGTAGAATATAATAATATTGGATTTTTAAAAGCATACCCCAACAAAAACAGCATGCAAATAAATAAAAAAGCGATCAAACTATTCCCAAAAGTATCTTTCCTTCTTTTATTTGTCATAGTTGACCCTCTTCTTTTTTTTGTATAAATAATAAAATTCCCTTAACATAATTATCCCCTTTTAAACTCTATATCTATTATACATGAAATATAAGGAATTGTTCTAAAGATTATGGTTCTTTTTTCTTGTTGTAGTTACTCATAAATTTTTATATATCAAGATTTTGGCTTCGGAACAAGGAAATTTAAAATGTGAAAAACTTCTAGAATATCACAAAAAATAAATTGTAGGGAACGACAAAAAGGGCTATCGTAATAGCCAATATTTTGGATTTGTATTTTGTTGTTGAATTATTTTTTACAATCATTTTATGATCGCATTCAGGGCAGTGCATCATATATTTTTCTTCAGGTTCATTTGGAAATAATTCATCAATCAACCATCTAGGTACTTCTTCTTCGTAACCGCATTTTGTACATTTCATCAATACATCTTTTTCTGTATGTTCTGTCATTTCTTTTGTCCTCCAATGGATTATATGTA
>NZ_CAKVMR010000082.1 GCF_934772795.1 uncultured Holdemanella sp. | reverse complement strand
ATTGACAGAAGCATTGGTGAATTTAGCTACTAATGCTTCTTTTATTTTTTAGTTATACAAACTCTGCAAAGTTAAGGGTATACGTAAAATAATTAGTTAAAATTAATTATGTAAGTACTTACAAAATGTGGTATTATACCTTCAGGAAGAGTAGGTAAAAAAAATGAAAGATCAAAATTGTGCTTATTGCATGGAAGGCGAGCTAGTAGCTGCTTTCGGAATTAAAATTTGTGAACTAGAAAGTTCAAAAGTGTATTTGTTTAAGGAACAGTCTCATCCGGGTCGTGTGATTGTGGCTCATAAGAAGCATGTGAGTGAAATTACAGAGTTGACGGCCCAGGAAAGAGCTGCTTATATGGAGGATATCAATAGGGTAGCTTGTGCTATGCATGAAATCTTCAATCCAGACAAAGTGAACTATGGTGCTTATGGAGATACGGGTCATCATCTTCATTTCCATTTAGTTCCTAAATATAAGGATGGATACGAATGGGGCGGTGTATTCGCTATGAATCCAGGTGAAAAGACATTGTCGGATGAAGAATATCAGGACATGGTTGAAAAATATCGTGCTATATTATGTAAATAAAGGAGCTAGGCTCCTTTTTGTTTGTTTCTAAATTGAATGGGAGAAATGCCCGTTGCTTTTTTGAAGGCTTGGGCAAAATAGGATTGGCTAGTAAATCCTATGATGATGGATATTTCTGAAATTTGAAGATTGGTTGTAGAAAGTAGAACTTTAGCTTCTTGAATACGCTTTTGAATCATGTAGTTAATGGGGGAGATTCCTTTGTATTGTTTAAAGGCATGTACAATGTGATATTTATTTAAGAAAGTAAGTTCACTTAAAGTGTCTAATGTGATATCTTCTTTAAAGTGAGCATCTATATATTTTTCAATATAGACACAGTCTTTGTTGGCTTTATTAACAGGTGAAGATTTTAAATTGATGTTGGCCCTACGCATTAGGTTGATGAGTAATACTTCTAATAAGTTTTGGCATAAGGATTGATATTCTACATCTCTAGCCTTAACTTCCATTAGAATGGTTTTTAAATAGAATAATACTTCGTGTTTGTATTCATAATAATTGGCAATACTACAACCTTGTTCTTCGTCTTCTTCTTTTGAAAAGTAGGTAACTCCTTCAATTCCCATGACAATGTATTCGAAGTTTACATTTTCAATACCACGCTCGGTATGGGATACCAATGGATTGACAATAACAAGATCGTCTTCTTTTACGGGATAGTTTTTGTTGTCTAAACTCAATAGTCCATGGCCTTTTGTTACATAGAATATTTCCGTGTATAAATGGGTATGTAGGGTGGAATTCCATTCGTGATCGAACTTGGATTCAGTTATATATAGTAGTTTTGGTCGGGCTTTATTGAAGTCGACTTGATCGATTTGAAAGCGTTGTGTACTCATAAAAACACCTCTTTTAGTATTATTATATATTGTTTTCTTTTGTTTATCAATTTTGTTGCCAAATTCACTAAATCGCAATATATCTAAAATATAGAGCTATATTTTTATGATAAAGCGCTTTCAAATAGGCTATACTAGGCTTGTCAAAAGAGGTTCATACGAATTTATGAGGAGGTAAAGTATGAAAAAAGTTATAACTGCTGGGTTATCATTTGCGATGGCAGCATCTATGTTAGCAGGATGTTCTAGCAAACCAGCTGAAAATTCTGATTCTGGAGATAAGCGAGTATTAAAATTCGATTCTTTCTCTGGTGGTAATGGTGAAGAGGTATTCACAAAATTGGCTGAGGCTTTTGAAAAGGCAAATCCGGATGTGGATGTTCAATTGCGTTTTGAAAAAGAATTGCCTGATGTATTAAATAAAGAAAATGCGAAGGGTGAATATTCAGATGTTGTTTACTATAACTTGGGTCAGCCTTCTGGATATACTGAAACTCAATTAAATACGCATGAAGTATTGGATATTTCAGATGTAGTTAAAGAAGTTGGTATGGATGAAAACTACGCAAATAGTAGTATCGTACAATATTATGGTGATGGAAAATCTTATTTGATGCCACTTAAGACGACTCCTGCTGGATTCTTCTATAATACAGAACTAGTTGGAGAAGGAAAGAAATATGAACTTCCAACAACTTGGGAAGAATTCTGGGCTTTGGGTGATCAAGCTAAGAAAGATGGTATCGCATTATTTACGTATCCAACAAATGGTTACTTTGACAACACATTAAATGCATTGTTGAAAGAAACTGGTGGAGAAGAATTATTAACTAACGTATTAAATTATGACAAGGATGCTTGGAATACAGATGGTGCTAAACAAACTATCGATATTTTAACTAAATTAGTAAGTCCTGATTATTTATATTCTGATACTGTTGCGAACGCAAATGCGAAAGATGGTTTCACAATGAACCAACAGGCTGTAATTGATGGAAAAGCATTATTCATGCCTAATGGTGACTGGGTAGTGAATGAAATGGCAGATACAACGCCTGAAGATTATCACTGGGGATTACTTCCATTGCCTGCATTAGAAAAAGATGGTGAACGTTTCGTTGGTTCTATGACTGAACAAGTATGGATTCCTGCTCAAGCTAAAAACGTAGATGATGCGAAAGCATTCTTGAAGTTTATCTATTCTGATGAAGGTGTTAAGATCATGGCTGAAGGTGGAAACATTGTTCCAACTACACATATGTCAGACACTATTGCGGCTATGGAAGATGGATATACAAAAGAATTCTTCTCTGTATATGACACTGCTTCTGCTGCATTAGGTGCATTTGCTCCTTACAACACAGATAACTTACCAGACTTTGACCGTGCTGCTACAGTATTTGGTTCAATCGACTCTTTAGCTACTGGTGAATTAACTGCAAAAGATTACCAAAGCAAATTAACAGATGCTTGGGCTAAATTATCTAAAAACAAAGCTGTAACTGAATAATTAAACTTAAAGCGATGAGCAAATTGTTGCTCGTCGCTTTTTAAGAGATGGGAGGTAACTCATGAATAAAAAGAAAGCACAAAATCGTTTCGTATTTGCGTGTCTTGCACCAGCCGTTATTTTGGTTGTCATTTTTATGGTGATTCCAACGATTGATGTATTTAAGACGGCATTCTTTAAAAAGAGCAATTTCGTAAGTGATGCCACTTTTGCCGGGTTCTTCAACTTTAAGGTTCTTTTTAACGACATGCGTTTTATTGAGGCTATGCAAAATACAATCTTGTATGTTGTATTGATCACGATCATCACTTTGGTGTTGGCCGTATTGTTTGCGACATTATTAACGCGTGAAGACTTTGTTGGAAAGAACTTCTTCCGTGTTATTTTCTACATTCCAAATATTTTGAGTATTGTTGTTATTGCGGGTATTTTCTCAGCTATTTATCAACCTACGAATGGTATTTTAAATACATTCTTCGGTATGATTGGACTTTCGTCTTTACAACAACAATGGATGGGAAATCCAGCTATTATTAACTATTCTATTATTGGTGCTCTTGTATGGCAGGCCATTGGTTACTATATGGTTATGTATATGTCAAGTATGTCAAGTATTCCAGAAAACCTATATGAGGCTGCAAGTCTTGAGGGGGCTAGTAAAGTAAGACAGTTCTTTATGATTACTTTACCTTTGATTTGGGATAACATTCGTACAACTTTAACTTTCTTCGTCATTTCTACAATCAACTTATCATTTATGTTCGTTCAATTGACAAGTGAGGGAAATCTTGGAAGTGAAGTGGCATTGAACTATATGTACAACAATGCGTTCGCAGGTAAGTATGGATTTGGTATGGCTGTCGGAGTATGTATCTTTGTATTCTCATTTGCCTTATCAGCCATCATAAATAAAGTCACTGAACGTGATGTATTACAGTATTAGGAGGATGAGATATGAAGAAACGTAATTTTCCTTTATACAAGATCTTTGTTTATGTGGCACTGATCACATTAGCTATTTCGATTATTGTACCTATCGCATGGGTATTCCTTGCATCTTTAAAATCGCAATTGGAATTGGTGAGTGGAAATCCATTTGATCTTCCAAAACAAATGTTGTGGTCAAACTTTGCGGATGCCTTCGTGAAGGCAAGAATGGGTGATTATTTAATAAATACAATCATCGTAACAGCCCTATCATTAGTCATTCTATTGGTTGTGGCTCTTCCTGCATCGTATGTTTTGGCACGATTTGATTTTGTGGGAAAGAAATTCTTTAATGGACTTTTCATGGCCGGACTTTTCGTAAATGTGAACTATATTGTACTTCCAATTTTCTTAATGTTGTTTAATGCGGATATTAAGCTTGGATTTGACTTTTTCTTGAATAGTAAATTCTGGCTTTCTGTCGTGTATGCGGCAACTGCACTACCTTTCACAATCTATTTGTTGACGGGTTATTTTAAAACGTTGCCTAAGGCTTATGAAGAGGCGGCTCGCATTGATGGTTGTGGTTACTTTAAGACCATGACAAAGATTATGATTCCAATGGCAAGACCAAGTATTATTACGGTTATCCTATTTCAATTCTTGGCTTTCTGGAATGAATATATTATCGCATTTACTTTTATGGATAAAGAAAATGCGACGTTGGCCGTTGGTGTTAAATACTTAATGGCGGATGCGAAGTCACAGGCAAACTTTGGTGTCATGTATGCTGGGTTGGTAATTGTTATGATTCCAACGTTAGTTCTTTATATTTGTGTTCAAAAGAAGATTACACAGGGCATGAGTATTGGTGGAATGAAAGAGTAAGGTGTCTAATATGAGAGATGAAAATAAAGTAATGAACATAATTATGATCGTTTTATTCTTTGTGTTCTTAGGTATGATCATTTGGGCACAGAAGACGGTAAGTGTTCGTAATCTAATGATTGAAATCGTTGGATTGACTGGCTTACTAACATTATTGTTTCTATACAATCGAAAACATAAGTAGGAGGAAGAAGTATGGCAGAATTATCATTGCAGCATGTTGATAAAATATATGACAACAATGTTCAGGCTGTATTTGACTTTAATTTAGAAGTTAAAGATAAAGAGTTTATTGTGTTTGTAGGACCAAGTGGATGTGGTAAATCTACAACACTTCGTATGATTGCTGGTTTGGAAGAGATCAGTGCTGGTGATTTCTACATTGATGGAAAAAGAATGAATGATGTGGAACCAAAAGATCGTGATATTGCGATGGTATTCCAGTCTTATGCGTTATACCCTCATATGAGTGTATATGAGAATATGGCATTTGGCTTAAAACTACGTAAGTATAGTAAGGAAGAAATTGATAAGCGCGTGCATGAAGCTGCTCGTATTTTAGAGATTGAGCCTTATTTGGATCGTAAGCCAAAAGCTTTATCAGGTGGTCAAAGACAGCGTGTTGCCTTGGGTCGTGCTATCGTTCGTAATGCGAAGGTATTCTTAATGGATGAGCCACTATCAAACTTGGATGCGAAATTGCGTGTACAAATGCGTTCGGAAATCATTCAGCTTCATGAACGTATTGGAGCTACTACCATTTATGTAACACACGATCAAACGGAAGCCATGACTATGGCTGATCGTATTGTTGTGATGAAGGGTGGATATATCCAGCAGATTGGTACGCCAAAAGAAATATATAATAATCCTGCAAACTTATTCGTAGCTGGATTCTTGGGTGCTCCTGCCACAAACTTTGTGAAGGGTACATATAGTAATGGTTTCTTTAATGTGGATACTATGAAGATTGAAATTCCTTTGATGTATAGAGAAAAACTTTCGAGCTATGAAGGAAAAGAAGTGATCATGGGTATTCGTCCAGAAGATTTACATGGTGAGGGTATTGTGGAAGATACATATCCGAGTGCGAACTTTGATTTTGAAATTGAAGTTGCTGAATTATTGGGACATGAATATATCTTGCATGGTGCTTTAAATGGACAGAAAATGTGTGCCAAAGTAAATTCTCGTTTGGAACCAGAAGCACATTCAACAATTAAATTAACAATGGACTTATCAAAAGTACATTTCTTTGATATGGAAACGGAAAATAGAATTGACTAGTTTAGGAGAAAATAAAATGATTGAAACAGGCAGAGTAACTGTACCGACAGATGTTGATGTAATTGATGCAACAATTGAGATTATTAATCGATGGAAAGCCGATGCCATCCGTGACTGTGACGGAACGGATATGCCAGAAGAATTGCGTAAGATGGATATTAAGCAATATGCGACTTACTATACGACAAGAAAAGATAATGCGTGGGCAAAGGCAAATCCAGATGAAATCCAACAGATGTATTTGATGAGTGATTTTGTGACGGCAAAGTCAACAGAATTAAAGATTCAAATCATGCAGCATTTCTATAAGGATCAACTAAAGCCAAACACAAAAGATAATCACAGATGGTGGGAGGTCATTGATCGTACAACGGATGATGTCATCACAAATTGGGATTATGATGAAGAAACGGGTGAAGTGATTATTCATGATACGATTCCTTATCATGCATATACAGTCAGCTTCTTGGCATTTGTGATTTGGGATCCTGTACATATGTATAATGCGCTAACGAATGATTGGCAGGGTGAAGAACACCAAATGACTTTTGATGTTCGACAACCTAAAACACAAAAGTATGTATTGGATAAATTTAGAAAATTCTGTGAAGAAAGGGACGATGTAGATGTTGTTCGTTTTACAACTTTCTTCCACCAGTTCACTCTTCAATTTGATGAGTTTGCGCGTGAAAAATTTGTAGACTGGTTTGGATATAGTGCTTCTGTATCTCCATATATTTTGGAACAGTTTGAAAAAGAAGTGGGCTATCCATTTAGAGCAGAATATATTATCAACAAAGGATTTAATAACTCAACTTTCTGTGTTCCAACTAAGGAATATCGTGATTTCATGGATTTCCAACAGCGTGAAGTAAGTAAATTAGCGAAGAAATTTGTAGATATTTGTCATGAATATGGAAAAGAAGCCATGATGTTTTTAGGGGATCACTGGATTGGTACGGAACCATTTGGTAAATATTTTGAATCGATTGGATTGGATGCGGTTGTAGGATCTGTTGGTTCTGGTACAACACTTCGTTTAATTTCAGATATTAAGGGTGTTAAGTATACAGAAGGAAGATTCTTACCATACTTCTTCCCAGATGTTTTCCATGAAAATGGAGATCCATTAAAAGAAGCTAAGGTCAACTGGGTAACGGCTCGTAGAGCTATCTTGCGCAGTCCAGTGGATCGTATTGGGTATGGTGGATATTTAAAATTGGCATTGGATTTCCCTGAATTCATTGACTATATTGAAAAGGTATGTGATGAATTCCGTACTCTATATTCGCATGTGAATCAACAAGTCCCATTAAACTTATTAAAAGTGGGTGTCATCAATAGTTGGGGAGAACTTCGTCGTTGGGGAACACACTTGGTTCACCACGCTATTTGGTACAAACAAATCTATTCATATACAGGAGTAATGGAAGCGTTGAGTGGTTTCCCATTTGATGTGCATTTCATTAGTTTTGATGATATTCGTAAAGATCCAACGATCCTAGACGATATGGATGTTGTGATGAACATTGGTTCTGCATATACAAGTTTCAGTGGTGGAGCTGAATTTGATGAACCAGTGATTACAGCTCTTCGTCGCTATGTTGATCAGGGTGGTGGATTCATCGGTGTTGGTGAGCCAACAGCTATCAACCGCAACGGTAAATTCTTCACGTTATACGATGTATTGGGTGTGGATAAAGAATTAGGTTTCACAATGCACACAGACAAATACAATTGGCAAGTACACAAAGACCACTTTATTACAGAACAATTAGAACATGAAGATTGGGGAGAATGTGTAAATGATGTATATGCTCTTCCAGAAACAGAAATCTTGGCTGAAAAAGATCTACATGTCAATTTAGCTGTCAATGAATATGGAAAAGGTCGCGGTGTATATATGAATGGTCTTCCATTTAGTTTTGAAAACGTAAGACTATTGTATCGCGCCATCTTCTTTGCGGCACACAAAGAAGAAGAAATGAAACGCTGGTATTCCGACAACTACAATGTGGATATCAACGTATATCCTTCTACAAATAGTTTCTGTGTTGTCAATAATACATATGAACCACAGACAACTACCGTGTATAAGGGTGATGGAACAAGCTTTGATGTTGAATTGGATGCTTGTGAAATCAAATGGTTTGAAATTTAAGAATCAGTCAATCAAAATCAGAACGAGCCAGCTGGTTTTGAAAAGCTTTGGAGCAGAGTAACCCCTGCTCCATTTTTTTCATTATTCTCGACTCGCATCATATAATTTTTGAATGTCACTAGGAAGCTTGTCTGGAAGCATTTCACGAATGTATTCTTCTGTACCATCCTCCATAGCTTTTGAGTAGTACCAACACTTAAATTCTAATAAAGAAAGTGTTTTTTGAAGGTTTTTGATTTCAGCTTCTACAGCCAACTTTCTAGCTTCAAACAATTCTTTTCTATTTTCATAACTTGCACTACCTTGGGAAACCCAAGTAAAGAATTGATTGATTTCTTTGATTCCAAGACCAGACTTCTTTAAACATTCAATAAGGCGTAAAGCTTCAATTTCATTGTTGCTGAAATAGCGAATATTGCCTTTGCGTACTAAATTCGGGAAAAATCCTTCTTTATCATAATATCTTAAGGTAGAGATGGGTAAATCAAACATTTCAGAAACTTGTCCAATGGTATACATCCTTAACTTTGTAAAAAATGTATAACTACAATTGAATTTTTGAATAAATTGTTGAAATTTCCTGTATTTATGGGAGA
>NZ_CAKVMR010000081.1 GCF_934772795.1 uncultured Holdemanella sp. | reverse complement strand
ATTGACAGAAGCATTGGTGAATTTAGCTACTAATGCTTCTTTTATTTTTTAGTTATACAAACTCTGCAAAGTTAAGGATACATAGAGATTCCTTTCTTGACCTAAAGTCAGCTTTAGGTATTATACTAATTTAAGGAGGTAATTATGTCAATGAAAGTATTAATTGTATCAACAAGTTTAAGAACAAATAGTAATTCAGATATTCTCGCAAGAGAATGTCAAAGAGGGGCCATAGAAGCAGGGCATGATGTGGAATATGTTTCACTAAAAGGAAAGTCGATTCAGTATTGTATTGGTTGTTTGTCATGTATGAAGAGAGGTTGTTGTGTATTAAAAGATGATGTGGCAGACATTATGGAAAAGGTAAGGGATGCAGAAGTCATTGTATACGCAACGCCAATCTACTACTATGAAATGTGTGGTCAAATGAAAACATTACTAGACCGTTTAAATCCACTCTATAATAGTGAATATGTATTTAGAGATATCTACATGATCGCAACTGCAGCCGAAGATGAGGAAAGTGCATTTGAGAAAGCTTATAATGGACTTCAAGGTTGGGTTGACTGTTTTGAAAAGGCAGAATTAAAAGGGCTTGTGGCTGGTGCAGGTATTGGTGATGCGAATGATGCGATAAACCACAAAGAAGTCATGAAAAAAGCATATGAGCTTGGTAAGAACTTATAATGTTCCGCTAAATGACTTTGTATTATTCCGATAGATGTCTATTGATCCGATAAAATGATTAACAATAGTCCAAAATAGTTTGAAATAAAGCTAATTTGTACTTTTTTTCTTGTGTGTATAAATATTACGAGAAATTGATGATTTATACACAACAAAACAAAAAAATAGGGAACATTTGCAAGTAATATGACCATAAAAGTTCCCTAAGTTTTAATTGTAGTTGTTGTGAAAAAGTTGAAGTTCTTAGATGACTTATGATACAACGGTCGAATGGCGAGGAGCTATATTCAATTTAAACTAAAATGCAGGGTGAGGAGCCCGAAACGAGGATGACTTAGAACTCATCCTCATTTTTTTTGGGGATTATTTATAACTTGAACACAAATATAGGGAACATTTTCAGTACAATATGGCAGAAAAGTTCCCTAATTGTATTTATTATTTAGGGAACTTTTATTATAATATATAATGAAAATGTTCCCTAAGGAGTGAGATTATGAATGATTTGGTTAAAATACAGGCATTGTTAGAGGATAAAGCGGATTGTCAAGCTAGATTGAATTTATTACCTTATGATGGTTCTCCTGAAATAAAAGAACAAAGTGGTTCTCGTTATATATATGTAAGAAAACGAATTGCAGGAAAATTAACGTCAACTTATGTTGATGCCTATTCCGATGAATTGTATCAATTGCTGTTAAAAAATGCTAAAGATGCAAGGGTATTACGAAAAAGAATAAGGCAAATTGAAAAAGAATTAACATCTCTAGGGTATAAAGATTCTGAATTATCAAGCCGTGTTTTGCAAAATATTGATTTTGCACGTGCTAACATGAAATCTAATATTTATGACCAGGCTGTTTTAGAGGGTGTTGGGACAACTTTTCCACAAACAGAAGAAATTTTAAATAATGGAATTGTTAATGGTGTAAAAGCTTCAGATGTGCAGAAAATCTTAGATTTAAAACATGCTTGGGAATTTATTTTGCATAAAGATGTAATTCAGAGTACTTCAAATTATTATATGATTAGCCTTATCGCAAAACTAGTAAATGAAGGTTTTTATCTGGATGGTGGAAGAGTTCGTGGAGTTCCAGTCACATTTGGTGAAAGTAGTTATGTTCCGCCTATTCCAATTGAAAGTATTGTAAAAGAATCTATTGATAATATAGTGAATTCAAAAAAAGAACCTATTGATATAGCTATTGATCTATGCATGTATTGTATGAAAACACAAATATTTATTGATGGTAATAAACGAGCATCTGTGATATTCGCAAATCAATATCTAATTGCACAGGGTCAAGGATTACTTGTAATCCCAGAAAAGGAAGTGCCAAAGTTTAAAGAATTGTTAGTTAAATATTATGAGGGTGAAGATATTAGTGTCATAAATATATTTTTAAAAGAAAAATGTTGGAAAACTTTTTAAAGTATATTTCGCATTTTAATTAATACAATTTAGGGAACTTTTTAAGTGGAATAAGATAGAAAAGTTCCCTAAATGTACTTATAAATGGTGTTGATACATTTTACATTAATCAACTGAATAATATTTACAATTAACAATTGATTTGTTTTTTATATAATCGTATAATTTAAAACAGTTTTTAGGAGTTAAAAAATGGAAAAACGAAGAGATAAACGGAATATTGTTTATTTTATAATCAGTTATGTAATTAATAATTTGGCGAGTGGAGTCTTATATGATACGTTTGTGAATTATCTGCAAGAAGCACAAACTTCTATCGCCACATCCTTTTGGGCCTTTTATGGATATGCCACATTCATAAGTGCAGCTTTATTGTTGCTCGTGCCAAAGATTGGCTATAAAAAGTTATTACTATTTTGTTCCCTTTCAACGGCGTGTGCCTTTTTTGGCGCAGTATGCATGGATTTTACTTGGGCTTTATATATCGCAACCCTATTGGCATTGACGGGTGTGCAGCTGCACTTTATTATGCTGAGTCCTTTTATCGCTTGTTATACGGAAGCATTTAAAGATCAGGAAATACATTGGTATACAAGAACTTACTATATGGGATACATTGGATATTTCTTGGCAACATATCTTGGTGGAGCTTTTGTGGTAAAGGCGTTTAGTTGTGTTGCCAACATTTCATATGCGCAAGCCCAAGAGGCAACGCGCTATATGACGCATCTTTCATCGGGTTTACATCAATCTTATATGGATGCGAATCGAATTGTTTTATTGGTAGTCGGATGTATTGCGTTAGTTTCTCTGATTCCCGTTTTATGTATTTCGGAAAAGAAATCGGATTATCAAATGGAGCTAGCTCCAAGGATTTCTTTAAAGGAAAAAATCAATGGGGCAAGACAACTTTTATTAAACCGCTATTCTCGTGCTTATCTATTGTATTGGGCTTTGATCTCTTTTGCGATGGGCCTATTTACATCATACTATACGGTATATCTAAATCGAAATTTACATATTGATAAGGCAACCAGTTCTTTAATGGTATCCATTTCCTATGTTGCGATCGTCTTATTTATGTTTTTTACGCCGAAGTGTACAAAAAAATTTGGTAAAGTGGGAACAATCTTTTTAACGGTCATGGCATCCATTCCATTTATGTTGGTGATTGGAAATGGAAATTATTTTGGTAAATATGTTGTGCCAGTCGTAGGTGTTTCACTATTTATTCGTGCGGGCCTTGCGAATTTATCAAGTCCTGTGGACAGTGCTTTATCGATGGATGTCATTCCTAAAGATTTGCGTCCGATTTATACATCTGTAGTAAATTTTACAGCAGGCATTGTGAGTATATTGAGTGGCCATTTTACGGGAAAAATCTTATTTGTCCACCAATCTGGATATCAGCAGGCTTATTATTTAGCCGCTATATTATATGCGATTGCAGGTATTGTCCTTTACCATGGACTTCATGCCTTTAATCATAAAGAAAATGAAATAGTTTTAAAAGAGGGAGAAAACGATGAACAAATTATTTAAAAAACTAGGTTTTGGCGATAAGACGGCAAAGAACTTCTGGGCTATTATTATCGTTGCGTTTGGAGGAGCGATTATTTATGGCTTGCCATATTTTCGCTTTGATTACTATGATGCATATTTAGCTACGTATCATTTAACGAATACACAAATGGGTGTGTTTGGAAGTATTTTAGGAATTTTTGGTATGATTTCTTATTTGTTTGGAGGTATTGTGGCAGACCGCTTTTCTACAAGAATGATCTTAACGGTTTCTTTAATTGGAACCGGATTAGGTGGTTTTGTACACTTGTTACCATTGAACTACTATCAGTTACTTGTTCTTTATGCATTCTGGGGAATTTCAAGTTTATTCGCATTTTGGCCAGCCTGTGTAAAAGCTGTTCGTATTCTATCAGATTCGGATGATCAAGGAAAAGCTTATGGATTCTTTGAAGGTGGTCGTGGAGTTGGTGCTGCTTTGATGGCTATGGGTGCTGTTTTAGCTTTCCGTATTGGCATTGGTCAAATCAATAATGAAGTAGCGGGTATGAAAACAGTCATTGTTTATTATTCCGTTTTAACAATCGCAATGGGCATCTTTTGTTTCTTTAAAGTCGAAGATGGTCATATGGAAGCGAGTGAACGAATTTCTTTTAAGGGAATTGGTGAAGTGTTAAAGATGCCAGCCATCTGGATCATCAGTTTTGTGACATTCTGTAACTATGTATTTACCTTGTCTTTGTATTACTTTACACCCTATGCCACATCTATTTTAGGTGCTACTGTTACTTTTGGAGCTACACTTGCCGCTATGAAACGTTGGTTCTCTCTATTTGGAAATGTTGGTGGAGGTTTCTTCTCTGATAAGTTTGGTACAGGTAATGCTCTATTGATTTCATTTGTGGTCATGGCTTTGGGTACTGTGGGAATCTTATTATTGCCTACAAACTCAGGTTCGATTGTGCTATTTACAGTTTTATTTGTCTTGATTTATATTTTCTACAATGTCAACTATGCACAAACATGGGCTATGATGGATGAGGGTGCTGTACCGGAAAAGTATTCTGGAACAGCGGCTGGAATTATTTCTACAATTGGGTATTTGCCAGAAATTTTTGTATCTGTTTTAGCAGGTATGATGATTGATCAAAATCCAGGTGTAGGTGGATATCGTTTATTCTTTGGCTTCTTAGTGGCAATGTTAGTTTTAGGAGCTGTGTTTGTGTTAGTTTGGAAATCGTATTTAAAGAAACATTCGAAAGTAAATTAATATGGAAGCATTGTTTGAAAGAGTTTTTGTAGAAACTACAGTGGATACAGATCAAGATGGACAATATGATTTGATTGCGGTTTATATCAAACGTCCAAAGCTTAATGAAAAAGTTCCGGCTGTCTTTGTGGCCAATCCATATATGTTGCATTGCAATGAGGATTGGTATGATTTGTATGATGTAAATACAGATATTCAGGCCTATCCAAGTCAGAATATCAAGCGTGAGGATATCACGTTTTATCCAAAGGACCCTGTGGTTTGTCCTAAAAAAGAAGCAGAACAAATTGTGGAAAGCAGTCCATATCCAGAACCTGATCCAAGTGCTTATGAATGCATTTCCGATTTATATGACCATTTACTAGAGCGTGGCTATGCAGGCGTGTTTAGTGGTGGACTTGGTACAAGAGGTAGTGACGGATTAACAATGACGGGAAGTGAAGAGGAGATTCTTGCGTTTAAATCGGTCATTGATTGGTTAAACGGAAGAGCTCGAGCTTTTAGAGATAAGACAAGAACGGTACAGGTTTTGGCATCTTGGTGTACAGGTTCTGTTGCGATGTCTGCACGTTCTTATTTGGGTACAATGTGTATTGGGGTAGCCACAACAGGTGTAGAAGGCTTAAAGACAATTCTTCCTGAAGCGGGCATTTCCAACTGGTATGAATATTATCGTCATAATGGTTTAACTTTACCGGCCATGGATTGGCAAGGGGATGACTTGGATATTTTGGCAAAGTATTGTTTCTCACGTGCTTTGGATCCAGAAGATTTTGCAAGAATCAAACCTTTGTTTGAAAAGAATCAAAAGGCTCTACAAGAAGGGGAAGACAGACAATCTGGAAACTACAATCGCTTTTGGGATGAGCGTAATTATTTAAAACATGCCGATCGCATCCAGGCTTCGGTATTTATTCTTCAAGGTTTAAATGATTGGAATGTGAAGCCAGATCAGGGTATTCGTTTGTATGAAAAGCTTCAAGAACTTGGTAAAGATCGTATGATGTTGTTGCATCAAGGACAACATATTTATACGTATCATCTTGAGGATAGTCCTACATTAGGATTGATTGATCGTTGGTTGGATTATTATTTAAAAGGGATTGATACAGGTATTCAAAATGAGTCTAAGATTTATATTGAGAATAACTTAGATCAAAAGTTGTGGATGCAAGAAGAGACTTGGCCACCTAAATCTTATAAGTCCTATCATGCACAAGAGAATGGAAATCAGATGATTGTGGATGATTTGTCGAAAACAGTCTATGACCGTAAACAAAAAAACACAAAGGCATGGCTGGATGAGTTGGTTTTAACTCAAAATGCGCATTCGCTTTCTTTTGATTTAGAAACAATGAAAGAAGATACGCGCTTTGCGGGAAGAGCCAAAGTTTCTTTTAAGGCTCGCATCAAACAGCCTACGGCTATTTTAAGTGCAATGCTTGTGGAAAAAGGCAAACAAGTTCGTTTGACATCCAATTTGGATGGGGATGAAAATCGTTCTTTTATCTTTAAAATGGAGGAAAAACCATCCGATTATTTTGTGATTACACGTGGTTGGATGAATGCACAAAATCGTTTGAATAATTATTCAAAGGAAGCTATTGATCCAGATACTTGGTATACATATTCATTTGATTTTGTCAGCAATGACTATACGATCCCTAAAGGACATACATTATCATTGATCTTGTATGGAATGGATGTGGATCAAACGCAATTGCCATTTGTGGCAACAGAAATCGAAGTGGATACTGCTTCTATTGTTTGTGATTGTCCAATGGAATAATAAAGTGGGTTCAAATCGAAAGGATTTGAGCCTTTTTCAATGCGAAAAAAAAAGACCAGCAACAACTGGTCCACATTTAGAGAGTCCGGAAAGTATAATAATGGTTAGATATCAAATGTGTTAGAATGACTCTCTAGACGATATTATTCTAGCACGAATCTAAACCGTTGGACAACAAATTTTAGAGGAGAGAACTAGATATTATGCATATATTACGGAGAAGTCTAGTTCTCTAATCGATGTTAGATGAGTGGAACTCAAATGGGTGTTGGCTTGACGTACTCTCATCATTAAAATGACGAGATTCTCTTTCTCACAATGCGAGAAATGAAGCATCGCAAAGCTTTCAGCATAGTTCTAGACCTTGCATATAGTCTTTACATAACTCTTGTTTTTCGAGCATTTCCAATCCATGTGGACTGTACTTTGTATACTCATACTACATCCAGCAGGGCTTACGCCTAAGACCTGAACTAGATAAGGGATTCTTTAAGCTAGAATCCAAAGCAGTGTTTCATTGTGTGTCCACATTTTTTCATATTTAGAATCAATGTGTCCTGCATTTTGACAAAGTGTGGAAAATCAAAATGACAGGCTTTAAAATCAGGTGCAGTCAATGTATCGTCAGTATGACAAATCAGAAAGGCAGAATACAAATCTCTTTGTACTTTACATCCTTCAATCGTTTTAAATCTTTCGTTTAAAGTAGGTTTAATATATTCACCCGTATCATGGTGAAGTTGAGAAGCTCGGTATTGATGAATATCTATTTCGTAGTATGGTATTCCATACTGTGTTGCTTTTGTTTTTAAATCAGCCTGCATAAGACCTGGAGAACGCTTCTTGATGGAGCGTCCATAACGCTTTTTGCGTTTATATTTGCGTACCATCTTAACAGAGCCGTCTTTTTGTTTAATTGCCGTTGTCTCATCTTTACGCTCTGTCTTCTTTGATTTCTTTTGAAGAGCTTTAAAGTTCATTGGTTCAAGGATAAATTCGCTTGTGTTCTGAACGACTCTGTTGATAAAGGTATGATGTGAAGTCTTGATATAAGCAGACTGTTTTCGATAGAGCACGCGTATCTGTCGTTTCAGACGTCTACATCGTCTTGTGGTTTTCCATTTATGTCTTCCCTTTTTAACTGTACCATTTTTGTTGTAGTTATCTGGATTATGCTTTCGCATGGAGGCATCTATCAAATTCTGCTTGTGGCGGATCTCCTTTTCATATTTAGCTGATTCTGGAGCCAGTTCTTCCAGATGGACCTCGTTGTTTGAGGCTGTCGCAATCGTTGATGTTCCAAAGTCTACACCTGTACGATGTCCACCATCTTCTGACAGTTTGATTCGTTTTGGTGCATCACCTCGAAGTGTGATCACTACATAATACTTGAATCCACTGTTAAATTCGATTCTTTTTAAAAATGAATAAACAACATCTTCTTTTAAATCAACAGATGAAATGATGTTCTGAATATATTCATTCTTTGGGACACGAACCTTGTAGTAATGTTTCATAAAACATATGGTATCCCATCTTGAAAGTCTCACTCCTGTTGCAGCACATTTTTGTTTGATACAATCGAAACTATTATATCTTCGATAATGAAGATGACATCCATCCTCAAAAAGAACCTTTTCCACTCCCTTATATACAGCTTCAGCTTCTGCCTGTGCCTGATGAGAGTTGATGTAGTTCTTGAATTTCTTTTGTTCTTTGGATACGAACTTACACAAAGAAGTTTTCGTGAGATTATATTCTTTTTGTTTAATACACATGATATTGGACAACTCTTTTTTCTTCTTTTTTTCAGAAGCTGATAGTTCAGAACCTTTCTTTTTGGAAAATTCAGCTTCACCATAAGCTTTGCGTGCACCCACATATTCTTTATCATGAAATAAAGCATTCAACCGATTTGTAGCATATCGAACTAATTGATTATGCATCTGATTTGCATAGAAAAAAGACTTCGACAAAAAACGTTTCTCAGATCCACTTAGTTCCAATTGAAAACGTACTGTATACATATCGAAATCTCCTCATATAATATGTAGCGTAATCAGTTCAACACATTGTTGTTAAACAGATTGTATTTTTCTTCTTAATCC
>NZ_CAKVMR010000080.1 GCF_934772795.1 uncultured Holdemanella sp. | reverse complement strand
TATCTACAACAAAAGCGAGAAGGGAGATGTAAAAGTGTGTAGAGCATTAGATGAAATGTTTGAAGAATCCACAAACAGAGGAATCCAGATGGGTATCGAACAAGGCATTGAACAAGGTATTGCACTAAAAGAATTGTTTGTATATCAAACTATGCTAGAAAAAGGATTTAGTGTTAAAGCTATCGCATCGATTTTCTCAGTAAGCGAAGAATCAATCAAAAAGCTATTGATGAAAGCTTAATTTGGATGGGTGCACATGTAGCACCCATTCTTTACAAAACGAGAAGGGAGATGTAAAAGTGTGCAGAGCATTAGATGAAATGTTTGAAGAATCCACAAACAAAGGAATCCAGATGGGTATCGAACAAGGGATTGAACTAAACCGATTTGAAGTATATCAAACTATGCTAGATAAAGGTTTCAGTATTAAAACAATCGCATCGATTTTCTCAGTAAGCGAAGAATCAATCAAAAAGCTATTGATGAAAGCTTGATATAAAGTCACATCCATTCTTTACAAAGTTTTAAGTGTGGTGTTAAAAACACACAAATCAAAATAGCGATTAAAATGCTTGTAAAGAATAATCAGACACTTGAAGAGATCTCTGAGGTTGTTGGATTAGATTTAGATGCATTAAGAGAACTAAAGAATAGTATTTAATAGGATGGATGTGATTTTCACATCCATCTTTTGTTTAAAAATTCTTAAAAACTTGCTAAAATGTTCACTGTATGAAAAAAAATCAGAGTGTTGACCTACTGCATGGTCCTATATTTAAATCATTAAGTTTATTAGCAATCCCAATCATGGCAACATATTTTATTCAGATGGCCTATAACCTAGTTGATATGTTGTGGATTGGTTTTTTAGGTTCTGGCGCAGTTGCCAGTATCGGTGTGTCCGGAAATTTCATGTATTTGGCAAATGGCCTTGTGAATATGCCTAAGATTGGATCACAAGCTTTAGTGGGTCAAAGTCTTGGAGCCAATAATAAAGCGGAAACAAAAAATTATATTGAATCCGCATTTCAAAGCTCTATATTTTTTGCGTTAATATATGGAGTCATTATTATTGTTTTTCAAAAGAATTTAATTCAATTATTTAATTTATCAGATCCTATTATTATTCAAGATGCTCAGAATTATTTATGGATTACATGTGGCTTTATTGTATTCTCCTTTGTGAATCAAATTTTTACTGGAATTCTTACGGCTGCAGGCCATTCTAAGAGCACATTTATAGCCACGACTACAGGTCTAGTATTAAATTTAATTTTAGACCCTGTCCTCATCTTTGTCTTTGATCTTAGAGTCATTGGTGCTGCTCTAGCTACAATTCTTGCTCAAATCATTGTCACTTTGGTCTTTTTATATGATGCAAGAAATCTTGATCTATTTAGAGATATCCATATCTTGTCAAAACCAGAATTGAATCATATTTCTAAAATATTAAAAATAGGATTTCCATCCTCTGTACAAAGTATGTTGTTTACATGTATTTCTATGTACATTGCTCGCTTAATCTCAAGTTTTGGAGCTATCAGTGTTGCCGTACAAAAAGTAGGCTCTCAAATCGAATCTATTTCATGGATGGCAGCCGATGGATTCAGTGCATCTATCAATGCGTTCACTTCGCAAAATTATGGTGCAAAAAATTATAATCGTGTAAAACAAGGTTATAAAACTGGCATGTTCGTGGTTGGATTGTGGGGATTATTGACAACGGCTATTTTAATTTTCCTTCCTGGCCCTATATTTTCATGTTTTATCCATGAAACAAACATCCTTCCTTATGGAATTGACTATCTAATTATACTTGGCTATTCTCAATTATTCATGTGCATAGAAATTGCTACACAAGGTGCTTTTAATGGACTTGGTAAAACTTTACCACCTAGTATCGTTTCGATTGTCTTTACATCTGCGAGAATTCCTATGGCCATTTTGTTATCTAATTATTTAGGTGTAAATGGAGTATGGTGGGCCATTTCAATTTCAAGCATTATTAAAGGAACTGTTTTAGTAATCTGGTTCATATTATATTCAAAAAGGAGGCTCACAAAATGAAAAATCATTCACTAACACAAGGAAGCATCGCAAAAGGATTGCTTTTCTTTGTGATTCCACTTTTCTTTTCGAATCTATTTCAACAACTCTACAATACAATTGACACATTATTAGTCGGTCATTTCTTAGGTGACAACGCATTAGCCGCAATGGGGGCTACCGCTGCTATCTTTGAATTGATTGTTCAATTTTCAAATGGATGCGGCACAGGATTTAGTATTGTTACAGCAAAATATTATGGTTCTAAAAATGAAAATGAATTAAAAAAAAGTATTGCAGCATCTCTAATTTTAGGATTGATCATAGCCATTGTGATCACACTTGTTTCCTATGTTTCGATGCCATATTTACTAACAATTCTAAAGACACCCAAAAGTATTTATTATGATTCATTAAACTACATTCGCTGTATATCTGCCTTTTTGATCATCACCATGTTTTACAATTTAGGCGCCGGTATGTTACGAGCTATTGGCGATAGTCTAAGACCATTGATTGTGCTTTTCTGCTCATCCATTATAAATATTGCACTTGATATTGTATGTATCACAATACTTGATATGGGCGTATTTGGCGCAGCTGTAGCTACTGTTATTGCCCAAGCCATTTCAACTATTATATGTTTCTTTTTAATTTGGAAAAGTGCTAAAATATTGATTCCCAAAAAAGAACACTTTCATATCGAATCCTATATGGTTAATGATTTGTTAGGTCAAGGCTTTTCGATGGGATTTATGTTCTCTATCGTTTCCATTGGAACCATTATTCTTCAATCCGGAATCAACAGTCTAGGAACCCTAATTATCACAGCCCATACGGCCGCACGAAAGTTAATGTCTTTATTTTGTCTTCCACTTTCTACTCTTGCCGCTTCTATGGCAACCTTTGTCTCTCAAAACAAGGGAGCTCAAAATTATGAGCGAATTATAAAAGGTGTTCGCCTTTCAAATATCTGCGGTATTATATACCCAATCTTTTTAAGTATCCTTATCTATTTGACAGCCGAAAATCTAGTCCACCTTCTATCTGGATCCAATACGCCTGCCGTACTACAAAATGGAGCTATGTATCTAAAAATCAATATTCCATTTTTCATAATATTAAGTGTACTATTGAATTTAAGAAATGCGATTCAAGGCTTTGGATATAAAATCACACCTTTATTTTCTAGTATTATTGAACTCATTGGTAAAATTGTCTTTACATTATTTTTAGTTCCTACATTTAAATATTTAGGTGTATGCTTTTGCGAACCCATTATCTGGTGTTTAATGGCAAGCCAATTAATCTATTCATATCAAAAAATCATAAAACCATTTAAAGCGCAGAATTAACTCTGCGCTTTGTTTTGTATTATGCTTGTACAAATTGTTTTAAATAATCTACATCTAAAATCAAAATTTTCTGATATACCATCGAGATTACATTTTGTTCACGTAACCCTCTTAAAATACGATTTACACTATTCCTAGTAGAAATTCCGCAGAATCCTGCAATATCATCATTTGTCACTTGGAAATCAATTAAAATACCCTTCTTTACTTTTCTTCCAAATAAAGGAATCAATTGATAGATAAAAGAACATACTGCTCCGTTCTTACCATTCATAGTCATTAGTTGTTGTCTAAAAATAGCTTCCGTTAATTTAGTACGATAATATGAATTCACATACTCTTTTAACTCTGGATCTTGATTTACAAAATCCCAGAATAACACTCTTGGAATACGATAAAAAGTAGCCGTTTCACTCTCAATACGAACGTTAAATGGAGCTGATGTATATTGACTTACTTCATCTTTTAATAATGAAATAATATCAGGTCCTTTAATATAAGAAATATTAAATTCTCTTCCATCACGCAAAATTATACTAGTCTTAACAATACCTTCTTTTAACACGTACGTATCTTGTTGTTCTAAACCGTAATACGTTAAATATGTGTGTCTTTTTTTTGTGATTGTAGGCACTTCTTTTTCTTCAAGAAACTTCACCAAATAATTGCTGCCCATAAGTTACCCTTTCTCTTTCAGTTAACTCAGTATAACATACTCCACAAAAATTGTAGGTAACATATGTTATTATCAATGATTGTGAAATTATAAATAAAAAAGGTCCACAGCCCAAATTCTATTTACTGTTGAACCTTTTTTCATTATTATTTCTGATGTTTTGAACAAATCGCAACTCCAACACCGATTGTTGCCATACAAATAACTGAGAACCATCCAGTGTGAGTAAATACTTGGTTACTAGAACCAATTCCTGCTGCATATAGAGGCATTGGAACAAATAACAATGATGCCCCCGCTAAATAACCTAACTTCTTCATATCCAATTCCTCCTTCGTTTGTTGGGTTAAAGCTTTTCTATACAGATTTTATAACGCATATAAACAAAAAAAGAAACCAAGATGGAAAACTTGGTCTCTATTTTGGAATAATCAGTCCTTTTTATTTCTTTCATTTAAAATGAATTTTTCAACCTCTTTAAACATTTTCTTTGATTTTTTGACTGACTGCTTCTCGGCCATTTTTTGTCTCCAAGCAGGAACTTCTTTTGAAGAAACATTTTCATATATTTCTTCATAAGTCACTCTAATTTTTGATTCACTTAAAGATTCAATCTTATAAGAAATAGTTGTATGATCGATTGCCGTGACAAACGTTGCTTCATACAATGTATTCGGAATCAACCTTTTGATATGCACAGTAATCTCTGAACCAATTCCTTTTCTTTGAGCTGATTTCTTTTTATATTTTAAGCCTTCTTTTAATTCTAAATTTTTCTTTGATACATTTCTAATTTCTTCTTTTAAAGATTTCATCATCAAATCATAGAACTCTTTATCACTTACATTTAATTCCACACTAACTTTCATATTGCACCTCTTTAAACACAATTATATACTATTTTAAGAAAGAAGGTTATTTATGTATACAGATAGTCATTGTCACATCACTTGTGATCGTTTATATAGTCGTATTGATGAAATTATTGAAAATATTAAAGTTAAAAATATTACATCCTGCATGATCATGTGCACAAGTCCTGAAGAGTTAGAACGAGCAAAAAGAATAAAGGAAAAGTATCCATTCTTCAAAATTGCCTTTGGATGGTTTCCAAGTGATGCCAAAGAAGTTTCAGATAAGGAAATTCAATATCTTATTGATCAAACACCTTATTTAGATTGTCTAGGAGAAATTGGTTTGGATTATTATTGGGATACAAGTTTTAATGATCTACAAAAAGAATTGTTCATCAAACAAATTCAAATTGCGAATGAACATAATCTTCCCATTTCTATTCATATGCGTGAATCCACAAAAGACTGCATGGATATTTTAAAACAATACGCAAAGACAAAAATTATTTTCCATTGTTTTAGCGGAAGTAAAGAAACTATGATGGAATGTTTAAAAATGAATTCTATGATTTCATTTGCAGGACCTATCACATTCAAAAATGCTAGACAAGCCCCTGAATGTATTGAAGCATGTCCTATTGATCGAATCATCACAGAAACAGATTCTCCTTATTTAACACCTGTTCCTTATCGTGGAAAAGAAAATGAACCTATGTATGTGGAATATGTCGCAAAGAAGATTTGTGAAATCAAACAACTGGATGAAGCAAGTACATGTAAACAAATTGAAGAAAACTTTAATTCCATTTTTAAGTAAAGAAAGACCTGTCGTTTTGACAGGTCTATTTTTGTAAGTTTTCGTATTCTGAAACTTTGTTTCCTATGATAATAGTATCCCCTTGAATTACAATCGGTCTTTTTACTAACATACCATTTGAAGCAAGTAATTCAATCAATTGTCCTTCTGTATATGTTTCGCGTTTTTCTTTTACATTTAATTCACGATACAACATACCACTTGTATTGAACAATTTCTTTAATTCCACACCACGATGGATCCAACTTTGAATTTCTTCTTTTGTTGGATTTTCTTCTTTAATATTTCGATATGTAGCTTCAATACCCAACTCTTGCAAAGCTTTATATGCTTTTTTACAAGTTGAACAAGGTGGATAACCAATAAACAATGTTTCCATATTAGTCATCAAATGCGTGTGCTAATACTTCTGATAATGAAGAATTTTCTTCAACTGCATGAATTAATCCAGCTAACAATGGTGCCATTGAAAGAACAGTCATTTCAGGATAAACTTTTTGATTTTCTGTTTGATCAATTGTATTTGTACAAACGAATCCAGCTAATTCAGCAGCTTTTAAACGATCGATAGCAGGTCCTGAAAGGATACCATGTGAACATGATGCATAAACAGCTTTAGCACCCTTGTCTTTCAACATTTTGATACCAGCAGTTAATGTACCAGCTGTATCTACCATGTCATCGATGATGATTGCAGTTTTACCATCAACATCACCAATTAAGTTCATAGCTTCTGCTACGTTTGGTTTAGGACGACGTTTGTCGATGATTGCGATAGGTGCACCTAATGCATTTGCTAAGTTACGAGCACGTACAGCTCCACCGTGATCAGGAGATACAACTACGATTTCACCTAATCCTTCTTGGTGTTTGAAGTAATCAGCAATCAATCCATTCGCAGTAATATCGTCTGCTGGAATATCAAAGAATCCTTGAATCTGAGTAGCGTGTAAGTCAACTGTAACTACACGATCAGCTCCAGCTCTTTCTAATAAACTAGCAACTAATTTAGAAGTAATTGGCTGACGAGGTTTCGCTTTACGATCCTGACGTGCATATCCAAAATATGGAATGATAGCAGTGATGCTTGCAGCACTTGCACGTTTACATGCATCAATACCAATTAAAATTTCCATTAAATTTGAGTTTACAGGTTTATTTGTACTTTGTACAAAATATACGTGTTTTCCACGAACAGATTCTCCAAGTTCTACTAAGATTTCTCCATCCGCAAAATGTTTAACTTCACATTTACCTAATTCCAATCCTAATTCTTTACAAATATCTTCTGCTAAACCAACGCTAGATGATAAAGCAAATACAACAGTGTTTTTCATGATTTATCCTTTCTCATACCCTATCAGGTTTATTTTATGGTTTTATTATTGCTTACATAAGACATAGGTCCTACAACAGAACCTTCTTCTATGCAAGAATTGACGACTTTACTTGAATCTACAATAGCACGAGCTTCAATTTTTGAATTATTCAAATAAGACCCTGGCAAAATCTCAACGAAATCACCAATTTCTGTGTTACCAAGAATTTCAACATTTGGATGAATAATTACATCATGTCCAATCGCTACATCTTTTCCAATAACTGTTCGCATAGGGTCTACAATCTGTACCCCTTCTTTCATCCAGTTATTGTTGATTCGATTGCGCATCCATTCATACGCTTTATGTAATTCTACACAATCATTGATTCCCATAACTTCATCACGGTCTTCAACTACCAATCCCTTAACAACCTTTCCTTGATTAGCTAAAATCTTAACCAAGTCTGTTAAGTAATACTCGTGTTGAGCATTGTTTGTTGTTAATTTATCAAGATTATCAAATAAATCTCTATTTTTGAAACAATACATACCCGCATTGATTTCACAAATTTGTTTTTGTTCTTCTGTACAATCTTTTGCCTCTACAATCGCTTGAACATGACTATTTTCATCACGAACAATACGACCATAATGAGCTCCATCATCCAATACAGAAGTTAATAAAGTTAATGATGCATCTTGATTGGTTTGGAATAGTTTTTCCAATGTCTCAGGCTGAATACAAGGTCCATCCCCATTGATAATCAATGTATCCCCATCTTCATCCTTTAATTGTGTAGCTTGCATAACCGCATGACCTGTCCCCAATTGTGGTTGCTGCAAAGCAAATTCAACATCCGGAAAAGCTTCCTTGATACTTTCAGCTTGATATCCAACAATCACTACAATTCTTTCTACAGATACAGCTTTTAAAGCATCAATGATATAAGCCAACATTGAACGATCAATAATCGTATGCATTAGTTTGCTACGATCTGATTTCATTCGAGTTCCTTTTCCTGCCGCCAGAACAATCGCATTACGCATATTTTCACCTGACTTTCCGTATCTATTCTAACAAAAATCCAAAGACATTAAAAGGTCACATATAGAAAAAGTAGGCGACAGAATTTTAATTCTACCGCCCCTTGTCAAACCGTACGTGCCCTACTAAGGCATACGGCTTACCAATGTGAGTTAAATTTTAGAAAAGACTTAAATGTTGTGATTCAACTTATTTGGCGTATGCATATTGAAAGAACCTTTTTGTTTTCTGATTAGAGGTTCTTTTTCTTTTATTAGAGTCTAACATCAGAGTAAAATCATCTAAGCTAATTCCAGGAAAAGCCAGTTGAGCCTGCATGAATTCACCTGTAACTAGACCCATACATCTTATGAAGAATTTGTTATCATACTTGACAGTTAAAAGTTTGCCTTGCACTTGGCCACCATGTTGCTTTCCTCGGCATGAAAAATTAACACGAAGTCTTTGTCTTACATAACCATCTAATACGCCAGCTTTAAGTGCAGGTATACCATGCATTATTCGTCCGCGTTCTTGTAACAGAAGCTTAATTTCTTGCTCGACTTGAAAAGGAATAAGAAAATAATTAAACTTACCCCTTAACACAGGGTTTAAAAGCTCTGTCCACTTTTCAAAGGAATATGTGTATCTTTTCTTTGTGATAGACTTAACATCACTTTTAAACTTCTTTATCGATTTAATTGATGGTCCAAACGTGTAATAGACACGTCTATTTTTAGACATTTTTAAATGATTGAACGTAAAACTTAGGAAATCAAAGTCTTTCTCGTGAAAATCAATATCATCACTTTTATCTTCTGCCAATTCAAGGCCTAGACGTTGTAATGTTTCATGTACTATGACTTTGGCTTTTTCCAAATCTTCCCTTGTTTGGCACATGACTATTGAGTCGTCGGCACTATTCCGAAATCGGCATAGTGCCGACTATACCGAAGTTGAAACTATGCCGAAACTTTCTCTCAAATACAGAAAATATCGAGGCTTTCGCTTAAATA
>NZ_CAKVMR010000079.1 GCF_934772795.1 uncultured Holdemanella sp. | reverse complement strand
TGTTTCTTTTGTTAGGTGTCTGGCTAACGAAATTGCTCACATTTCTATTCACCACCCATTTGCAAAAGAGGAGCTTTGTTAAAAAAGAAAGATTTGATTGTAACGGGTGATTGATATGTTGAAATTTATGAAATTTGAAATAAAACGGAACTTAAAAAAATCACAGGTTAAAATATTAATTGGGCTTTTACTTATATGCGAACTTGTCATGTTGGTTGTATTAAACAATAAGGCACAGATAGAAGACGTATTTTCATTATCTCAAGGATCAATGGAAGTTAGTGCTTTAACTCGTTTTAACTTACCTGATTCGAAAAGAAAATATATCGAAAAACAGATTGAATCTGTAAATAATAAAGGGAAGTTTTTTGAATACTACAAAGAGAGTAAACAGTGGAAGAAAATGTATATAACGGGTATGGAAGTCTATTGTTACAATGTGGATATGCGTATGAGCGTACCGATAAAATCACAGTCTACTTTTGATTATACAAATCATGAGAAAGAGTTAAAACAGATTCAAAAAAAATATAAATTAACACGAGTACCACCGAATCCAAAAGATTACACCTGGTTTCAACCTGTAGGAACGGCTGGCTATGAAATGATTCCAACATATCAGCAGGGAGCACGTTATTTTGAGAGATTATACCGAAATGAATTGAGCCCTCTTTGCTATTCAAGCGTAGACAGTGCTACAATTTTAATACAACTAAGTCGAAATGTATTGTTTTTGGGTATTCCCATTCTAATTGTATTGTTATTTTTTAATGTACGAAAAAATTATCATGACGATGGTTTAGATAAATCTTTAATGGTTATACCCGGATTGAAAAGTAAATTTTATATATACAAATTTACTTCAGATCTCATTTTGATTCTTGGTGTAGTATTCGTTCCCATATTAGTATTTTCAATCATTCTAGGCATAAAGTCAGGATTTCAAAATTTTAAATATCCAATTTTAGCTAATGTGGATGGAATTACAGGTTTTAGTTTTTCAAAAATTAAAGATTTTGTAAATGGAACACAACACTGTATTTCGAAAAATGCTATGTATAATGTAGGTTTAACATATTACAGTACAGAAATGGCACGAAATCCTTATTTGGATTATACGACATTAGGAATTGTCATTATTTTGACAGTAGTAATGCTTATATTGTTGATTGGTGTTTATTATCAGTTTACTTTTATGGTTTCTTATCTTATTAAAAATGCGTATATAGGATTATTTATTAGTTTATTTGTTATAGCAGGACTATACTTTTTATCGCCGCTAGGTTCTTTAAATATGATAAATATAATTAATCCACTTACTTATAGAGATCCAACAATGATTATTACTGGAACAAGTAGTTTTCCATATTCAATCGGAATGATAGTATTGCTTATATACAATGTTTTGTTTTTTGTATTAAATAGAAGGGTGTTTAATGAAAATTATTATGAATAAAAAGCCAGGAAGAGTATTATTGATATGCATAATTGTACTTGCTATTATTTGTCCTTTGCATATCTATCATGATAAGAAAAAAGTAGAAGATATAAAGTCTGGTGTAATTGTAATCGAAAATTCAGAAACACCTATTGATGAATTACATCCAGAATTTGCATATTTATGGTTGTTTCCATATGGAATTGTAGAAGTGGTACTACTATCTTTGTATTATGTTCGAACAAGAGATTGATTAATTACAATTGGAAAAGTAGGGAGCAGGTTATGAAAAAAATAATAATGGTTTTGGTTATTTTTATATCAAGTATTATTTTTTATGATAGTTATGTTAACTTGTCACAGAAACAATATAATGATGTGATAAATCTGAGTTACAAGTTTGCTCAAGAAAACGATATGGAAGTTGTTCCAATTGATTTACAATTGAGTGAAGATAAGCAAGAAAGAAAAGAAGAATTTAACCAGGTGTATTCTTTTTTGCAAGAACATTCGTATCCTTGTTTTGTTGGTATAGTTTCTAAAAATATAAAAACGGAATATGTATATCTTCCAAAACAAAATAAATTACCAGTTTATACAGAAGAAAATAAAACGATTGATTTTAACATAAATAGCGATCGTTATTTGTCTTCTTCTTATAAAGATAAAAATAGGTATGCAACGATTGATTTTATTGATCAAGATTATCATAGTGAATACAATAATGTGCATAGAATAAAGACTTTTGCGAATTATATAGAAGATTGGAATGGCAATACATTGTTTCCATTGTACTTTGTCACAAATTCCAAACAGGATTTGTTGAAGGATTTAGAGGATACGAAAATATTATCTGAATTGAAAGTGGATGGTGATATCACAACATCCGATTTTTCTACAGGAGTGATTGACTATTCGTTTCTAAAGAGAATTTTGATGTATTTAGCAATTGCGGTTTTATTATGTCTTTTATCTGATGCATTGACATCTAGAAAAGAAGTTTTTATTCGTAAGATGCAAGGTGCTACTTCATGGTTTATTTATAAGAGGCTATATGGAAAATTTTATTTGTTAAGCATATTGATGTTTGTATTAACACAAGCTTTATTATATCTTCTTATAGTTCAAAATTTTAGAGCTGTTACTCATGAACTCATTCAATATTTATTGCAGTCTGCCCTTCTTTTTGTACTTTGTCTGATTGTAGTTGGATTTATAATATATGTCTTATTAAGTCAAATTCAATCGGTTGTTATATTGAAAAAATCTCAGTTTAGATGGATTTCAATGACTCTGTTTATTTTGAAATGTGTTTTTTTGATTTCAATATTTATACCATTATCGACTTCGTTTAAGTATACATCTCAAGTGGTTCAGGATGGGTATTACTTAAATAAATACAAAGAAACCTATAATAATTATCTTCGTTTAGAGGGTGTTAATATAAATATGTTTTCTTTGGAGTACCAAGATGCGATGAGCCAGTTGAATGAAAAGATTCGAGAATATCCATATATATATGAAGATTTCTCAACCAAAATAAATCGTAATGATGATGAAATAACGTATCCTTATATCATTGTAAATGAGCAGTATTTAAAGGAATATGATTTATATAAGGATGGTAAGCCGATAAAAACATTTAAGCCGGGTACTCTTTATGCTCCAAAATCAGTGAATATAGATGAAAGTTATTGTTTGGCTACGGAGTGTGAGTATGATCAACTTGATGATGGTTATGTCATGCTTTCGCATAGTTTAAGAGAGGATAATTGGCATGTGAAAAATCCAATTATTTATGTTGTGGATGAAAACTATGATATGAGTCAATTTGGTATTTATATTAAGGATAAAGATAAAACCGTAAAGAAATCCATTAATGATTTCTTGAAATCTAAGGGATTGTATCAAAATATGAACTATGCGTATGAAAATTATGATTATGGAAAAAAGACCATGGTAATCAATAAATTGATTATTGATTCAGCTATATTACTTTTTGTCTATGCGATTGTCTTATTCTTGTTCCAGTATCAATCTATATATTTATATTTTTTAGAAAATCGAAAGATGATTTCTTTAAATTGTTTGTTGGGAAAAAACATCTGGCAAAAATATCGTGATTTTATTATTGTGAATCTGTTTGTTTATCTTGTCTTGCTGTTGTGGATGGTTCTAGTTGTAAAAAATATTGCGACAATAGGCTTGTATTTGTGGGTATTCACTATTCTAATCGATTTTATGATAGCTCTAATTTTTAGAACATATTTTGAAAGAAAAAAAGTGTTGTTATCCTTGAAAGGAGATTTGGAATGAAGGTAGTAGTTGTTGATAAGATTCATAAACAATATCATGATCATGTGATCTTTGATGATTTCTCAATGGAAATAGAACAAGGAAGTTTTGTCGCAATACAAGGTGCTTCAGGATCAGGAAAATCTACATTGTTAAATATGATTGGTCTTTTGGATTCTCCAGATAAAGGGAATATTGTGATTTTTGATAAGAAAAATGTAAAACCATTTTCTAGACAAGCTAATAAATTGTTAAAGGCAAAAATAGGATATTTATTCCAGAATTTTGCGTTGATTGATAATAAGAGTGTATATTACAACTTGTATTTGTCTGTTGATCACTTTTCATTTCCAGATAAGAAGGAAAGAATATTAAAAGCACTTGAAGATGTGGGTTTAAAAGGTTTCGAAAATAAAAAGATATGTGAATGCTCTGGTGGAGAGCAACAAAGAGTTGCCTTAGCTCGACTTTTAATCAAACCATGTCAACTGATTTTGGCAGATGAACCTACAGGAAGTTTGGATTCAGTAAACAAAGAGGTTGTGTTTAAAATCCTAAAGAAAATGCAGTCACAGGGAAAAACAATTGTGATAGTCAGTCATGATGAAGAACTTGTAGAAAGAGCGGATTGTATAATAAATATCTAAAAGGCGCTTTAAGCACGCGTATAAGACGCAAAAATAACTGAATATGCTTTAAATAAGAAGACATTCAGTTCTCTAAGATCGTGTGTTGTTCACACAATTGTTTAAGCTAAAATATCAATCAAAATTTATGAGATTTAAAAAATTAATCAAATACCATACAATGTTTATTTGCATGATGAATGTTGTAAAAATTGCATTTGCGTATTATCATGACTGTGATGAAAAACTCCGGGATCCCGCGTGGACCGGGGTTTTTAGAATTTATGAGGTAATAGAGATATCAAGATCATAGATTTGTTCCATGGTCTTTTTTCCTTATGTCATAAAGAAAGCACCGTTTTAAGGGGGCATAAGTGTGAATTCAGGTAACCTCCGTGGTGTATGAAAGACTAATTCAAAAATCAAATAATAAAAATGAGAGTCATTTCATAATTTGAAGTGGCTCTCTTTATGGATTCAGTGGCTCTGCGTAATGGATTGCATGGCTCTGTCCAAATGGAATGAGTGGCTCTATTTTGATGGATTGGGTGGCTCCGCCACCATGGAATACTCAGCATTATACACTATTATTTGAATAATACAGAATATGGAATATTTTCTCGACACGGATTGTTAAAGGATTTTCAGCTCATAAAGATACTTTTTTGTTTAGGTGAGACGAGTTTGTTTGATAATTGTATGCTTATTTCATATTGCTTAAATACTTTTTTAAGAGAAAAGCACAGAAATAAGGGAAAGTGTATATGCTATTAGCATAACCGATATTTCCTGATATAAATTTAATGCCAAATTCAATATCTGGATAGTGATTACTAGTGATTAAAGTACGTAAAGACCTTGCAGTGCCGTTTGTTGCCTTGACTTCTATTGGAATTAAATTTTCTTTATTTCGAACAAAAAAATCTTGTTCCAATGTTGAATTGTCCTTTTTATAGTAATACAGATTATATCCAGCTTTGATTAGAGCTTCACCCACGATGTTTTCATAAAGAGCTCCTTTATATACACCTAAATTTCTATTTATTCTTAAATCTTCTTGAGCTTCATCGTCTAACATAGCTACTAGTAAACCGGAATCAGCAAAATAAATTTTATATTTTGTTTCATCATAATTTCCTTTTAAAGGTAATTCAGGAAATTGCATACAATAACAAATGTTGATAATACCTGCGTCTTTTAACCATTCAATGCATCCGCGGTAGTCTCTAAATCTAGCGTTTTGTGCAACTTTAGTAATCTGAAATTTTTTGTTATCTTTTGCAAGTTGTACTGGAATGTGTTCAAATACATTTGTGATTCGCGTTTGATCCATACCATCAGCATATTTTCTTATATCTTCTTTATAATCGGCGATGAGTTGCTTTTGAATATCAGTAGCCCCTTCAAATGTGCCTTTTTCAATATATTCTCTAATAACTGCTGGCATACCTCCTAAAATACAGTAGTCTAAAAACAATGATGTATATATAGACATTTCGATTTCATTAAATGGTTTTAATTGAATCAAATGTTCTAGCATATCCATAATAGTGGATTCATCATATCCTTTTGCCCATAAGAATTCTTCAAAATCAAAAGAAAACATTTCATAATCTGTTTTATATCCCACGCTATTGCTCTCAATTCTTTGATAGTTTACACCTAACAGTGAACCACTACATATCACATCAAAGCGTCCATCAATTTTGAAAAATTTGAGAGATGTGGCAATTTCCGGAAAGTCTTGTAATTCATCAAAAATTATAAGTGTCTCATTTTTTATAAAGCGTTTGGAAGGATCTATTCTAGATATATTTTTTATGATATCTTGAGTTTTATATCCATCTGTAGTTATCAATTTATAATTAGGCTCTTCTACAAAGTTAATATAAACAACACTCTTATAGTTGTTAAAACCAAATCTAGTAATTGATTCAGTTTTTCCGACTTGTCTTGGCCCTTTAATAATTAGGGGTTTTTTATCTTGGTTCATTTTCCATTTTGACAAGTATAAATCAATTTTACGCTTAAGATATATCATTAAATATCAACTCCTTTATTATAAGTATAGTTAATAAATGTTGTTCAGGCAATAAAAAATCACAAAAAAATAGCATGTTTTATGTACTTATGCACATTTTAATAGCATGATTTTAATATTTATGCACATAATATGTATTTTGAGTTAGAACTTAATTATAATGTATTATAAATACGTTTAACCCCTTCGTTAAGTTCTCTGACATAACCAAAATCAGAAAGAACTCGAGCAATCTTTGGATTTCTTGAATAACGAGTGTATTTCATATTATCTAAAGTTACGATATTTGGTAATTTTCCTGGGCTAAATATTTCCATGTGATCATTAAATAATGAGATGCGAATGTGATCACCTTGTAATGAATAATTTCTATGTGTAACGGCATTTACAATACCTTCAAACCATGGAAATTCTGGATATTCAGGAACGCTTCTAAAAATTCCATCATCGTCTAAATATTGAAAATCTCTAAGTTGTGAATACATTTTATTCTTAATATTTTCTATATAACTCGATTGATGTATAAATCGAAAATTTATAATTATTTCAAATATGTGAAATGATTAAATGTTTTAGAAATGAATAATTTTATCCCATTGTATATATCTTTCGATTCAAAAGACAGATATGATAAAGATGTAGTATTGTAATTTAGGGAGAAGAAAATGGGAGTATATGATAATTGTATTATCCTGATTCCAGCGTTGCAGCCAGATGAAAGAATGATTCAACTGATTTATGGTTTACATAATTTAGACTTTAATAAAATCGCAATTACGGATGATGGAAGTAGTGAGGATCGACAACAATATTTTCAAGAAGCCAAATCTATGGGTGCTTGTGTTATGCATCATTCTAAGAAAATGGGAAAGAGCGTTGCGTTAAGAAGTGCTTTGAGATTGGCGGATGAAAAAATAGGAGAATCTAATTTCTATATTACAGCCGATTGTGATGGACAATACTCACCGGAAGATATTGAAAAAGTCGCAAAAGAATTATTAAACAATCCAGACTGTTTTGTGCTTGGCGTACGTACATATGAAAGAAAAAAAGGAAAGAAAGTAAGATTTTGGATGAATTCTTGCCAGAAGTTATTTTTCCGTATTACCAATCATGGAAAGGAATGTCCAGATCCTAGAAGTGGGCTTCGTGGTTTTCCAGCTTCATTAAAAAAACTAGCACTATGTGCAGAGGGAAAGTCGTATGATTATGAATTGAATTTTCTAGATGCAGCCATACAAAAAACACCAATTGTGGTTGTGCCTATTTGTTCAGACACAAATAATAGGAATGAAACGAGTCATTTTCGTCCAGTAGTTGATTTACTTGGAATGTATCTAAAATTTTGGAAATATTTATTAACATCCAATGTAGCCACAGTCTTTGACTTAGTTTTCTTTATTCTATTTGAAAATTTATTTTTTAAGCTTGGAGCCATTTCAATTTTTATGGCAACCATTTGCGCGAGAGCAATCAGTGGTAGTGTAGGATATATATTAAATCGATATATTAGCTTTCAAAGTAAATTAAATCCAGGAAGAGAAATGGTTCGCTATTCAATTGTGTTTGTCTGTCAGATGGCAGCTAGTGGTATTCTAGTATCTCTATTAAGTATTCTTCCTATACCAACTGTTATTGTGAAAGCTATCATTGATACGATTTTATTTTTTGTCGTCTACAACATTCAGAAGAATTGGGTGTTTGCGGATAATTATATGAATAACTAATTTTTCTCTTTCTATTTTAAGAATTCTTAGATATTATTGGATTAGTTGGAGGGGATATAAGATGAAATTGGAAAAAAGGATAGAACTATGTGATTCTATGACACCGCTAGAGTCAGAAATCGCATCTTATATTTTAAATAATAAAGATGTGGTTATGAAATTAAAGATTCAAGAATTAGCTGATACACTCTTTATATCAAAATCTGCGATTCACCGTTTTGTGAAAAAGATTGGTTTTAATGGTTTCAATGATTTAAAAGTAAGTATCGCAAAAGAAGATGCTGATTTATTAGAAAACAATTCATATATCAATGTGAATTATCCATTTCAGGCAAAGGATAATCCAAGACAGATAGCTTTTAAGCTTTTAGAACTTTATGAAAAGGCTATTAAAGATACTTTTGAATATGTTGATTTAGACCAAATCAAAGCAGTTTCACAATTAATAGATTCGGCGGATGTAGTTGATATTTATACTCATGCCCATAATTCAAATATCGCAGAAAACTTTCAAGATAAAATGTTGAGTATTGGAAGGAGTGTAAACTGTCCAAGCAGCTTTTATAATCAAAGATTAACTGTATTGGCTTCAGATAAAAAACACGTAGCGATTATTCTATCTTATTCGGGAAAGGCTACATTTATATTGCCGATTGTAAAAAAATTATATGAAAAAGGTGTGAAAGTTATACAAATTGGAAAAGCAGGAAGTAATTATTATTCTCAATATGTGACATATCATTTATCTATCAGTGATTCTGAAAATAATCGCGATAGGATGTCTCAGTTTTCAAGTCATATAGCTATGCAATACATTATGGATGTTTTATATGGTTGTATTTATAATGAGAGAAGAAAAAAGAATACAAAATATATTTATGATTCGATTGATTATATGGATGATCGACCAAAGGATTAAAAAGATTCAAAAAGTTTCGGGTAACCAAAATCATTTAGGGTTTTAGCGCAATCATTTGGGGCCTAGTTCGGGGTCTGTGAATATTCGTTAAAATT
>NZ_CAKVMR010000078.1 GCF_934772795.1 uncultured Holdemanella sp. | reverse complement strand
TTTGGAAGATTCATATGTTTTTCAAATATAGCTTTCACAATAAAGTATTCACCATAATCCATCAATTCATAGGCTACTGCCTTATTTGGTGAATTGTGTTTTTCATTAATTCTTGCATACAATTCATTTTTGTATTTATGAAACTGCACCTTGAATACAATATCCTTCTGCGTACTTCGATAGGTCAACATATCATTATCAATATTTAATTTGAAAAGGTTGTTTGAATATTTGCCTTGTCTTCTTCCGGTAATAAGCATTCTTCTTTGTCTTCTGAATCTAAAAGTTTCTAAATCACTTCTTAGATTCTTTTTACCACCAAAACATACAGAAGGCATCTTTCTTTTAAGTTTGAACTCATTTCGGTTTCTTCTGAATTTTAGATTGCGAATGATACTCTTCAATCTTTTAATGTTTGGATCCAATACCTGTACCTCATACAAATAGTCATCTTCTGTATATTTCTTTTTCTTGGATCTATTGATCAGCTTCTCTTTTTCCTTTAAAGCCTTCTTCAATTGTTTCTCATTCTTTTTTATTTTTTTGTTTATCTTTTTAAGACGAGTCTTGATCATATCTTGATTTTCTTTTTCCAGACATTTCAAACTTTTCACCAAAGCCTTGGCCTCATATATGGCAGACAAAGGAAAATAATCACTTGTACCATAGAAGGACTTGATCATTCTTTGATCTGTTTCTGAATAGGTAACATCCTTATAAGCACGATCAAAACAGATCTTGAATGCCTTATGAAGCATACAATTATACAGTTCAAGATCTTTTTTGATGAATAATTCTGCTTCTGGTTCCAGATCTTTATAATAGATTCTTTGCGACATTGAAAACACCTTCATAAGACAAGTCCTCCTGTTCTATCTGACTCTATTATACTATATTCAAAACAGATTTAACAGATAGATTTGAGACTTTCTAATTTATTTTATTTTTATTATTATATCATCAATGTGAATATGTGATATTTATTGATGTTCTCACATGTTCACATTAAATTCACATTGGGACCGCGTTTTTATTCGATTTAGAATCATTCTATTCTATACTTCAATTATGGATACAACTTATCATTCAAACATTCCAATTGAAACTCTATCATTTTTAGATTGTGATATTCGAAACTTCAATTTTATTCATCTCATCAAGAACATCTTTTTCGATAATACTGACTACATTCGAAAATTAGACGTGATTGTAAAAAAACAATTCAACAACTAAAGACATATACAAGATGTAGGCAATTTCAATAGTCTTTTTTGTCGTTACTGATAATCTATACCATGTGATATTTTAGCATTATTTCACATAACGTGTTTCACTGCTCCGAAACCAAAATCTTAATATACAAAAAATGAGAGACGCAAGTCCCTCACTATTGAATGTTGATATATTTTGTTTCTTCTTCACGCTTCACAGGTTTTGTAGGCAATAAGATGAACAACTCACCATTGTCAAAACGAGCTTTGATATCCTCTTGTTTATAGCCTTCACCAATATAGAAAGAACGAGAATAAGTTCCAGTAAATCTTTCTTGACGAAGTACACGAGTATCTTCTTTGTTGATATTACGAGTTGCGGTAATCTTTAAGTAACCATCTTTTAATTCAATTTGAATATTTTCTTTTTGAATACCACAAACCTCCATACAGATTTGATAATATCCATCTTTTTCATAAATATCTGTTCTTAATACAGTATTTGTATCTTGTTTTTTAGTATCATTGAAAAAGTCATCAAAATAATTAGGGTAATAGCGCATATTGAATCCTCCTTAGCACTTATATCTTTTAACTGCTAATATCATAGTACAATCGCTTGGCACAGTCAATAGCTGAGTGCTAAAATTGTTGTAAATAATTTGTGACTGCTACGAGACCTGCATGGCGTAATAGTCTCTTTCGCATTTAGTACATTTTTACTTCAAATCTTTATTCATGAAATGGTGAGTGCTCATTATAGTAAAATTCTTATTTTGCTTTACACGAAAGACTTGTACCATTAGCTCACCTCCTTTTTAAATAGAAAAAGACGCAAGCCACATTGTCTATGACTTTCGTCTTTCTGCCTAACTTACTTTTTTATTTTTGAATATCTGAAATTGGATAGGGATAAATCAACCTTTAAAAGTCATAGGAATTTTGACTCTGAGATAGAGATGACCTTTAAACACTTTTAGGGTGAATTTTCCTATCTTTTTGTTACAGTATTTTTAGAAGGGATTGGACGAAAATAAAAAGAGTAGAAATCCAGCATCGACCAAAGTTGTGATTTCTACCCGTCCTCTTAGACAATTATTTGATACTGAAAATTACCAACGACTTCAACCTAATTTTGAACGAAAATGATTATTTTGTTAATGCGATCGATCTGCTTTCTTTACATTGTCCTGTTTGTGGTGCCAGATTGGCACTTCAAAAATGTTGCTTCTTCTGTTGTAAGTTGAAAACAAAAATCTTCTGGGAATCGTTTTATATTCCTTTTTACTGCACGATTTAAAGCCTTTGTTTCTACTTGATAAAGCTTCGCTAGATCACTATCCACCATGACTTGTTTGTTTCTTACCACATAAATGAGATTTTTGATGAACAGAAAACCTGTAAATTCCTTATAAATAAGTTGTTACGGAACTAGATAAAACCAACGTCAAAATACCAATGATTGAGTGCTAATTATTTCGTCGCTTGTTACGAGTACACTTTTCTGCATCAATAGCTAAGACAAACATAAGTGCATCTAATGCATTCTCTGGATCTTTAACATTGATGACATAGGTATCGGTAAAATTAAAGATTTCTTTACGAATAACAGCAACAGTATCATAGCTTTCATCCACAATTGTATAATTCCATTCTGTAAGAGTTCCATCAATATGCCATCCATTGTAGTCAATGTTGTAATGTGGAGTAAAGAAAGATAACTCTTTCGATAAACATCCTATATATTCATTGTTTTTATAGATTTCAAATTTTGGAAGTAAAGTCAACACCTTTTCTAATACAGTACCCACTTCATTTCCATTTCGATCATAAATGACTAGCTTATGTCCCCAAGAAAGTCTTCCTTCAACTTGATATACAACACGACCGGTTTCATCATAAATATCATAGCTGTCAAACCAGGAAAAGAATCGTTGTTTAAATAATAGTTTCATAGTATCACCACCAAATCAATTATATCATCATTGAATATCTTTTAAGGTTTATTTAAGTTTTAATATATATACTCATTAACGAAATAGGCAAATGCACTGATTATACTTTTCATGCCCTTAAAATAATCATGCCTATTTCCTTTTTTTTGACAATTTTTAAATTCTTAAGAAAACTTAAGGAAATCTTAAGGAAAACATAATACAATGTTTCTGAGGTGAATTTGTTATGAAGAAAAAACTCGGGAATATATTGATTTTTGTGTTGATTATCGGACTTACCATTGGATATGGAATCTATAAAGATAACCAATCTACAGTCACTGTAAATAAAATTTATACAACTCAGTTTCAAGAACAGGCTTTATCGGATTTAGAAAATGAAAAGGGAAATGGAAATTATACACTTCAAAATATATTTATGAAGTACAATCCTTTTTCAACCAATACGCAATCGATGTATGTTTATTTCAATACATCCAAAGCCGCTAAAATTACATATACGGTGAGTAGCAACGATTATGCAGACTTTAGTGCAACAGCTTATCAGGCAAAAGAATTTCAAAAAGAACATGAATTTCAATTGATTGGTTTGATTCCTGATTGTACAAATACCATTACGATTACAGCTACCTATAAGGATGGTACAAGTCAAAGTGTAAGTACAAACTATACAATGGGCTCTCTTTTAGGGGATGAAGATATTCAACTTGAACAAGTATCTGGTTCTAAACAAGACTTAGGTAATGGTTTATATACACTATTAGGAAATGATGCGGATGATCAAGACTTTGTCTATATGTATGATACAAATGGCATTTTGCGTTCAGAAATTCCAATTATTGGATATCGATCACATCGTATGTTGATGCAAAATCAAACACTATATATGAGTGTTTCTACACATAGAATGGCAGCTATCAATCATTTGGGGATGATTGAACACATTTATGATTTAGGTAATTATATTATTCATCATGATTATCAATTTGATCAGGATGGAAATTTAATTCTTTTAGCTACAAATGAAGAAAAGAATAGTGTTGAAGACTGCATTATTAAAGTGGATGTAGATACAGAAGAAGTTAGTGAATTATTAGATTTAGATGATTTATTTGGAAGTTATAAAGAGAGTACGGACCATAAAGAAGGTTCAAAATGGGATTGGATGCATATCAATACACTTCAATACTTAAGTGATGATAGTGCGATTCTTTCTTCTCGAGAAACAAGTTCAATCATTAAAATCAATAACTTAAGTACAAATCCAAGTATTGGCTATATCATCGGAAATGAAGATTTCTGGAAAGATACAGACTATACCGAATACTTATATACAAAAGTAGGGGACTTCTTGACAAGTGGAGGACAACATACTGTAACCTATATGGAAGATGATTCATTAGAATCAGGTCAATACTATCTATATATGTTTGACAATAACTTTGGCTATTCAAAGACAAGAAAAGATTATGACTGGACTGTCAATGATGGGATTCAAACAAGTATTTTAGAAGGAACGACATCGTATTACTATCAATACTTAGTGGATGAAAATGAAGGTACATATACTTTGGTTAAATCTTTTGAGGTTCCGTTTAGTGCCTATGTATCGAGTGCACAAAATCTAGGTGATCATATTGTCGTGGATTCAGGTATTGCAGGACTTTTATCTATCTATGATACGGATGGAAATCTAGAACAACAATTTAGTATCAAGAAAAATGATCGCTTTATTTATCGAATTTATTATTATGATTATAAAGGATATTATTTTAGTTAGAGAGCAATCTCTAACTTTTTTTAAGCCAATTTTAAGTCTTTGTATGTATGTTTATGGTATGACATATCAAGAATTTTATGGATCTGACTATGATAAGTTTAAAAATGTTTTGGATCAAGTTTTAAATACAATTCAATCCAGTGCATTCGATTGTATACAATATACAACTTCAAGGATCAAATCACCAGAAAGTGTATTAAATAAGATAGGTAATGATTATTCATTGCTTCATGATATTATTGGAGTTCGCATCATTTGTTCGTTTGTGGATGAAATCTATGAAGTAAAAGATTGGATTGTTTCATGTTTTAAAGTGATGGAAGTAAGAGATTATTTAAAACAACCAAAACCAAGTGGCTATCGAAGTCTACATGTGATTATTAAAGTAGATGGTTGTTTGGTTGAAATTCAGGTGCGTACGATCGCACTTGATTTTTGGGCAAATCTAGAACATCAAATTCATTATAAGAAGCACATTGAAGATGAAGAATTGATTCGAAGTGAATTAAAACGATGTGCCGATGAAATTGCATCTTTAGACTTATCGTTTCAGGCAATCAAAGATAGAATTGAGGGATAATATGCGATTGTTGATAGCGGATGATGAAATAAATTTAGCGAAGGCACTACAAGCCGTCTTAATAGATGCAGGATATAATTGCGATGTGTGTTTTGATGGGAATAGTGCAATTCATCTTGTTTCTCAAGAAATGTATGACGGATTAATTTTAGATATTATGATGCCAGAAAAGAATGGGTATGAAGTATTGTCTATGATTCGAAAAAAGAAAATAGATATTCCGGTATTGCTTTTAAGTGCATTAAATGAAGTAGATGATAAAGTTATAGGCTTTGATCTAGGTGCCAATGATTATTTATCTAAACCCTTTTCGACAAAGGAATTGATTGCACGAATCAAAGTGATGTTGAAAGAAAATATAATGGATGATTCTTATCTACAATATCAAGATATTATTTTGAACAAGAAAGAAGAAACACTTTCTTGTAAGAATACAAAATATCAATTATCTAAATATGAAAGTAGTATTCTTTCTTTGTTGATTCGAAGTGAATCAAATCGAGTACCCATTTGGCTAGTGATTGAAAAAGTATGGGACAATCGAGTCAATGTGAATCCGAATACAGTTTCATTATATGTGTCTTATTTGAATCGAAAACTTTTGGCCTTGTCATCAAAGGCACATATTGAAATTAATGAAGAAAATATAGAACTGTGTGTTAATATATAAAAAAGGAAGAAAGGGCGTGACATTATGAATATATTGGTAGTGGATGATGAAAAAAATATTGCGTATGCGATTGCACAAATTTTAGAAGAACAAAAATGGCAGGTGACTATGGCCTATGATGGACAAGAAGGTTTAGATCTTGCCCTAAGCGGATACTATGATGTAGCCGTTTTAGATATCATGCTTCCTGGTATGAATGGTTTTGAGATCGTACAAAAGATGCGTGCCAATAAAATTGAAACACCAACACTTTTATTGTCGGCACTAGATGAAATTCCAGACAAAGTCAAAGGCCTAAATGTAGGGGCCGATGACTATATGACGAAACCATTTTCAGCTGCCGAACTTGTTGCTCGCATTAATGCACTAACAAGACGTAAAGGAGAAGTCATTGTACACGAATTAAAGTATGAAGATCTTTCTTTACAATTGGATACTTGTGAGTTGTATTGTAAAAGTCAACATATCCATTTGGGATATAAAGAGTTTGAGATCATGAAACACTTAATGTCACATCCAGAAATGATTACTTCAAAAGATGATTTGATTATCTCTGTATGGGGAAGTGAAAGTGATGCGATGGACAATAATGTCGAAGTCTATATTTCGTTTTTGCGAAAGAAATTAAAATTTTTAAAGAGTAAAGTTTCAATTAAGGTGATTCGAAAAGTTGGATATCGACTAGAGGTTTGCGATGCTTAAAAAATTACAGACCAAATTCATTTTGATTTTAATGTCCTTTGTCAGTATCATCTTACTTTCTGTTTTTGGCGTCGTATGCTGCTCCAATTATATACATGATAAAAAAGATGTAGAACGAAGTCTAGAATTAGCTTTGAAATTAAAAGATAAAGATTTTAATTTTTCTTTTGAGAACAATCGAAATTTTAACGGGAATTCCTTTGTGATTTATACCGATTCCAATTATGAATATATGATCACAAGTCGTTCTGTATGGAATATATATGCAGATGATGCACAAAGCTTAATTGAAAGTGTAGAAGACAAAGATGATATTGGAGTGTTGAAAAAACTTGGGTTTGCGTATAAAAAAGAAAAAATCACCAACTATCAAGTAGACGAAAATACTATTATTCCTTCAGGCTATGCCGTAGCCTTTGTGGATATATCGAATATGCAGTCATCTTTTCATAGAATGTTGATCATATCCATTCAAATTGGTTCTAGTGTATTACTCGTATTCTTTATATTAAGTTGTATTTTAAGCAAATGGGCACTAAAACCCGTCGAACAAGCATGGGATAAACAGAAACAATTTGTCGCGGATGCTAGCCACGAATTAAAAACGCCATTAACGGTTATTTTAGCGGATAGTGATGTATTAATTAATCACTCAACAGAAACCATTTCTTCACAAAAACAATGGATCGAATCCATTCAAAGTGAAGCGAACCGTATGCGAAAATTGGTTGAGAATATGTTGTTTCTTGCCAAGAATGATGCGAATCGAATTGAAATTTCGATGCAGAATTGTTCTTTGAGTGATATATGTTTTCATTGTGTTTTACCATTTGAATCCATTGCGTTTGAAAAAGGTATTGATTTAATAGATGAAGTGGAAGAGAATATAGAGGTACATGGAAATGAGTCGCAGTTAAAACAGTTGATTTTAATTTTCTTGGACAATGCGATCAAATATACGCCTAAGGGTGGAAAGATTTATTTTAAATTAGTCAAGATACAAAATAAACCCGTCATAACAATTCGTAATACAGATAGTTATATTCCACCTGAAGATTTAAAACACGTATTTGAACGTTTCTATCGTGTTGATAAATCAAGAAAATATCAAGGGGGAGCCGGTTTAGGCTTATCAATCGCCAGTCAAATTGCGCAAAGTCATAAAATCAAATTAAGTGTGACAAGTGATAAGATACAAGGTACAGAATTTACTTTGAATTTCTAGGAGGATAATTATGTTTCAAAAAAGAGTCGATCAAGTAATCGCAAAAATGAAGGCGGATGGGCTTAAACAAATCTTAGTGAGTGAACCATGCAGCATTTATTATTTAACAGGTGTTGATGTAGGTCCAGGAGAAAGATTGTTTGCGCTATATTTGAATGATGAAGGAAGAAAAGTATTATTTTTAAATACATTATTTACAGTTGAACAAAAGGATTGTGAAGAAATTTGGTTTAGTGATACAGACGATTCCATTTCACTTTTAGCTAGTGTTATTGATTCAAGTGAAACGCTAGGCATTGATAAAGAGTGGACAGCACGTTTCTTGATTCCTTTAATGGAAAAGTGTGAAGGTTTGAAAGTGGTTCTTGGATCAAAATATGTAGATGCTACTCGTGCCATTAAGGATGAAAAAGAAATTGAATGTATGATTGAAAACTCACAGATCAATGATGTTGTGATGGAACGTACAAGAGATTTCATTAAAGAAGGCATGACAGAAAAACAAGTAGAAGCTTTTATTCTTGAACAATATAAATTGTTAGGATGTCAAGACGTGTCGTTCTCACCCATTTGTTCATTTGGAGCTAATGGCGCAGATCCTCACCATATGCCAGATGATTCTGTGTTAAAAGCAGGCGAGAGTATTGTCATTGATATTGGGGGAAGAAAAGATCGTTATTGTTCCGATATGACACGTACATATTTCTGTAAAGAAGCAAGTGACGAATATAAAAAGATTCATGACATTGTGCGTGTTGCGAATGAAAAAGCGGAAAAAATTATTCGTCCAGGCGTTCGTCTATGTGATATTGATGCAGCTGCACGTGATTATATTTCTAGCTTTGGCTATGGCGAATACTTTACACATCGCCTAGGACATTTCATTGGTCAAACCGATCATGAATTTGGGGATGTAAGTTCAACCAATACAGAAACTGTAAAACCAGGCATGATCTTCTCGATTGAACCAGGCATCTATTTACCTGAAAAGATGGGTGTTCGTGTCGAAGACTTGGTACTTGTTACTGAAGATGGTTGTATTGTGTTAAATAAACTAGATAAAAAATATGCGATGATTGGTTAATCATCGCATTTTTTCTTATGTGTGCCGGGCATGGCATGAGTTCAGTTGGAGATAAACCAACCACAGGTAGTTACCGCCAAGTGTAGT
>NZ_CAKVMR010000077.1 GCF_934772795.1 uncultured Holdemanella sp. | reverse complement strand
ATAATCAACAAATTGTGACAATTCGACAGTTTTTCACATACCGCATTCCCCTGTTCCGAAACCAAAATCTTAATATACAAGGAAAAGCTCAACGCTTTAAAAAATGTTAATCCTGTCGCTTTAGCCATCATCCCATACGCTATTCCAACAGGAATATATCCCAAAATAATCGGAGTTGCTGCCTTGGCCCCTTCTTTAAAATCTTTCTTCATAATCATTTCCTAAAGAAAAAAGAAACAGTATAAAACTATTTCTCTTCTTCCTTCTTCTTAAACATTTCACTAAATACGCCTAACGCATAGAATAGCACACTAAAGCAGATGCTTTCATAGCATGTTGTGATCATATACAAAATCAAATTCACTACACTTAAGTTTGTGCTGTAATATGAAGTAAACGTATTATATGCTTGGATTGCCGCGTAGCACGTATAAGCTAATGATAAAACGGCAAATACATACAATAGAATTGTTAATGCATTTTTATTTTTCATTTGAAATACCCCCTTTAAATAATGACATAATTAAACCACTATTTTAGGATTTATACAAATTGAATTCTTTCAGTTTATTTTAAGCAAACGCATCATACGTATCATCATCCTCACAGACAATTTGAATAACGCGCTTTCCATCCACTACTGTAGATACAATCTTATCCGGATATTCCATGGCATCCGAACGAATCGTTAGTTCAATACCTTGGGATAACTGGAATTTTTTTGTACGTTTATTATTCAAGCTTTCAGGAACCACCTTAAATTCTGTATCAAAATTTTTACGTTCAGGAAGCGCCAATAAACAATCTTTGATAACCTCCTTTTCAATGTCTTCTTCACTAAAAGAATACGAATCAATTAAATTATCAATACACTGATTGTAGTTTAACTGCTGTGGTGTATTCATCACATTCTGTAATTCACTCGATAACTTTACATAATCTTTTTTAGAAACAGGCTCTACTGCACTTTTTAATTCATTATCCACGGCCTTAAACGCTGAATATGTATTTTTGGCATCATCTCTTGCTTCGTCTAACTCCAAGAATGAAACTGTCCAATATTTTGCCATAGTATCTGAATATGCCTTAACATCTTTAAATACAATGTGCGAATTAATTTCATACATTGAAAATACAGCTGATTTCCACAATGATTTCTTATCTCCTGAAAATCCATACTTCTTTGATAAATCATTTCCATCATACCATTTTGAATGTTCCACTTTGGCAACCACAAATAAAAGTTCATCACTACTATTTTGTACCAAAACCTGAATCAAACTTCCCTTTTTTACATTCGAACCCATGCGATAGATTTTGGCCTGTGCTAAGCGCTCACTCGTCAATAATTTATCCGCAATACTATCTGTAAGAACTTCACATTTGTCTTGATTTAAAGCCATTTGACGAATACACGAAACCACTTGTGTTTGTTCATCATGAATGGTATACATTTTATTTTTTTCATTTGCGTTTGCATACTCAATATATTCTTTCACAAAGACTTGGAATTCTTCAGGCATCTCTTTTCTTTGTACTGTATCATTATCTAAATCCAATATATGGAAGGATGTATATAAAATTGTCATAAAAAATTTACTCCTTTTTATCTCAAATATTATACAATAAGTAAAGGAGGTTTTAAAAATGAAAAGAAAATCGATACCTATTTTATTATTAACCGGCTATTTAGGAGCTGGTAAAACCACTTTATTGAATCACATTCTAAAAAATCAAGAAGGATATAAAGTTGCGATCATCGTTAATGACATTGGTGAAATCAATGTGGATCAAAAACTAATTGATAAAAATGCACAAATTCAAAAAGAAGACACAGACGTTGTAGGTCTTACCAATGGATGTATTTGTTGCACACTAAAACTAGATCTATTACAACAACTCTCAGCCTTAGCCTCATCCAATAAGTTTGATTACATCATCATTGAAGCGAGTGGTATTTGCGAACCAATCCCCATTGCGCAAACCATTACAGCCGCCAATGAAACACTATATTCTAGAGGATTACCAGAACTATTCCACTTAGACAACATCATCTGTGTAGCCGATGCTGCTAGGTTGTCAAATGAATTCAATTGTGGTAAACACTTGTTAGAACCTTGTGAAGATGAAGATTCGCTAGACTCTTTATTGATGCAGCAACTCGAATTCTGTAATACCGTTATCTTAAACAAAGCAGAAACAGTCAACGAAGAAGAAAAAAATGAAATAAAGGCTGTCATTCATAAACTATGCAAAGATGCCGGAATCATTGAGGCTAGCTTTGGTCAGGTCAATTTAGAAGAGCTTTTAAACACACATAACTTTGATTATGAAAAAGCCCAAAACAATATTGGCTGGCTTCATGAAATCGAAGAACATGAACATCATCATGATCATGAACACGAAGGTGAAGCTTTAGAATACGGAATTTCTACTTTTGTGTGGCAAACAAGAAAACCATTGAATTTAAAGAAATTCACTAATTTATTAAACAACTATCCAAATGTCATTCGTACAAAAGGCTATGTATGGTTTGATAATCAACCTGACTCGGCCTACTTATTTGAACAAGCCGGCAAATTAAATTCCCTTACAGAAGATTCATTATGGATCGCATCAGCTCCAAAACAAGATCAAATTGATTTATTGAAGGCCAATCCACAGCTTGCCAAAAACTGGGATGAAGAATATGGAGATCGAATCAATCAATTGGTCTTTATTGGAAAGAATATGGATGAAGAACAAATAAAAAGACAGTTCAATGACTGTCTTGCCTAGGAGAAGAAATTCTCCTATTTTTTTATTAACTTTGAAAAGTTTTGATCCAAAATTCTTTCAACTTCGGAATACGATTGATTCTTTAACGAAGCCACCATAGTAATTTCATTTTGTAGAGCCGCTATATAATCGTCACTATCAATAGCCCATTTAACGGCCTCAATACCATCCGATTCCATTAATAGCTTATCAATCGATACTTGTTCAACCAACCGCGTTACTTCCTCTTCTTTTCCAATCGAAGGACCAATCGTGAAATAAGATACCACTTCATCATATTCTTTGACATAATCCATACAACCATACCAATGTACAACATAGGTATTTGGGTATTTACGAATCAATTCTAGTATCATCTTTTCCTGACCTTTTGTATGAAGAATAACTGGTTTATTTAAAGCTCGTGCAAGCTGAAGTTGTTTTTCAAACACTTCTTTTTGAACAGCTAAATCCACATCACACCACACACTATCCATGCCAATTTCACCAATGATAGGTGCCTTTTCCAACAAAGGCAGCATAGATTCCAATGTATCTAAACTGGCATTCCAAGGATGTACTCCACAAGAATAAAATAAATGTTTTTGATGAACCAATTCATATTCTTTTTCATTTGCGACGTTACAAATACCAGAAATTCCATATTCATTCTGTAATGCATTTATTTCTTTTGAATAATGATAATGTGCATCATGCATGATTTTCACCCTTCAACAATTCATAGACCTGCTTTTTCAAATCACTTTGTGAAAATAACCAATCTCTCGATTTCTTTTCTTTAGATAAGTCTATTTCCTGCAAGATATGACTTGGCTTATTCGATAAAATCAAAATACGATCCGATAAATATAAAGCTTCATCAATATCATGTGTAACTAATAAAGTAGTACGATTATACTTCTTTCTTAATTCTAATAACCAATCTTGCATATCATTTCGAGTAATAACGTCCAACGCTCCAAATGGTTCATCCAACAAAAGAATATCCGCCTTACATAAAGAAGTTCTTAAGAAGGCTGCTCTTTGGCGCATACCTCCTGAAAGACTAGAAGGATATGCATTTTCATATCCAGAAAGGCCAAATGTTTCAAATTCTTTTAAAGCTCTTTGTCTAATTGATTTATCATGATTGATTTCGCCATACAGACAAACATTGTCTAAAATGGTTCTCCATTCCAGTAATAAATCACTTTGTGGCATATACGCAAAATGACTACTAATACCTGTGATCCGTTCATCATCCACAAATACCGAACCAGAATGATCTTCAATTAATCCGGCCAATACATTTAGAATGGTTGATTTACCACATCCACTTGGCCCTAGAATGGAAACAAATTCTCCTTCTTGAATCGAAAAAGAAATATCGTGTAATATTTCTTTTCCCGAAAATTCAAGATTTAGTTTTTCAACCTGCAGCTTCATTATTTCACAAACTCGTTAGTATATTGGTCTTTCGCATCAATCTTTTGACTGATCAATCCTGTTTCATACATAAAATCTGTATAATTATCCCATACAGAATCTTTCATAACACCCCATGAATCTGCATCTTTCGCATATTGGCTACTTAAATATTTTTGACTTTCTTTAAGGAATTTCAAATCTGTATCTGACAATGCATCCTCATGTAAGATTTCAGCTGCTTTACTTGGATGATCAATCGCATATTCATATCCTTTTTTAGTAGCTTCCATAAATTTTTTAACTGTATCTGAATTCTTTTTAATCATCTTGTTGTTGGTGATGATCACTGGAGTATAGTAATCCAAACGACTATCTAAATCCGCTAATGGCATATAGTTTAAATCATATCCATCTTGTAGTGCTTTGATAATAGCCCAACCATAGAATTCCCATCCTAGGTTCACTTTATTTTTACCAACTTCATCACTAAGTCCTGCAATACCAGATCCATCAGATCCTACGATGTTTAACTTACTGAAATCAGCACCCGCTTCATTCATAACCGCTTTAATTACGGCTTCTTCACTTGGTGCTCCCCATCCTGCATATGTTTTTCCTTCAAAATCCTTTACAGAATTGATGTTTGCACTCTTTAAAGAAACAAATCCTGAAGTATTGTGCTGGATAATTGTCGCAATTGTTTTAATTGGAAGTGGATCTTCACTTGTTAGGGCATATGTAACATCTTCCTGGTAAGAAACCCCAAAATCAGCTTTTCCTGCCGCTACCATTGAAGTTGTCGCATTGTCACCTGGTTCAATGATATCTACATCTAAACCAGCATCTTTATAATATCCTTTGTTTTTAGCTACATAGAAACCAGTGTGGTTTGTGTTTGGCGTATAATCCAACATCAATGTAACCTTTGTCAATTCTTTTTTATCAGAATCCGATGTTTGAGCACAGCCAACTAAACTTAACGCAACAGCAGCTGCACACATAGCCTTTAAAATCTTCATTTTCTTTCTCCTTTTCGTAAATGTGGAAACAATATCTTTTCCAATAAAGACACCCCTAAATTCAATAGGATGCTCCAAAATATAATCATTAGTACACACGCAAAAACTTTATCTAACATATACCCGTTTTTTACACGAAGCATATAGTAACCAAGTCCTGCTCTACTTGAAAGCCACTCTCCTACAATAGCTCCACCCACACAATAGGTTGCCGCTACCTTTAATCCAGAGAATAAGCCTATGGCACCAGATGGAATTTTTACAATTTTATAGATTTGAAATAGATTGGCCCCAAAACTTCTCAATAAATTAATTTCTTTTTCACTCACTTGTGACAAAGCATCCGTAAAGGATATCGCAATAGGGAAAAAACACATAAATATGACAATTAAGACTTTTGGCAACAAATCAAAGCCAAACCAAATTGAAAATAACGGTCCTAAAACCATGATGGGAACGGTTTGTGTGACAATCAAATATGGATAAATACTTGTCTTAAATGTTTTCGATAGATCCATACAAATTGAAATAAGTATCGCAAAGAAAGTACTAATCAATAATCCTAAGATGGATTCTTCCAACGTAACAAGCGAATGTTGCATTAGAATATCAAAATTTTCAATAAGCGCACTGATGATTTTTGATGGACTTGGCAAAATATAAAGTGAAATATCAAATACACGTACATATAATTCCCAGCCACCAATCACTAGAATAAACACAAGCAATGGCATGACAATTCTACGATTTTTTCTCATTATTGCCTCCTTTCCAAACAAAAAAGGCACCCTAGAGTGCCACTATCAATCGATATGACTCCCTACGCTAGAATTAACCAGATCAGGTAATAAGGGTTTTTCTCAGCATTTGCACCCCTGTCATGTATGTTTTTACTTGCCCATTGATTATATCACAATCTTAGACTAATTTATATTTCTTGCATATATCCTCAACAATTTCATCTAAACTTTTACCATCCATCGAAATCGAATCCATTTTTGATGCATACAAAGTATGGAAATAATTAAGATCCGCCTGTATTTCACGCATATAATACGCCTTATGCTTATCTAAATACGATCGAGGAATGTGCAAAAGATTATCATTATCATCAGTAAACACCAAGCGTTTAAAAATATTTTCTGCTCGATCTGTTAAGTCGAAACAAATAATATCTGAATCTTCAAAGAAGTCTTCATACGCATCCAAATATGCGATAGGACTTAATGCGATGACAACATTTTCCTTTTCTTTGATCCAAGAAGAAATCATTTCTGCACGTATTTCATCACGTTCATATTGATCATTATATTCATTTTGAAAACCAAGCATTGTTCCATACTTTTCTTTGATTTTCGTATCCATATCGATAAAATCGTACCCTATTTTCTTTGCCAACAATTCACCAATAGTTGTCTTTCCAATGTTACCCATCCCAAATATTAATATTTTCATATTCACCTCTATAAATTCTTGCTTATCTTATTTTCTACTTCTGCAATTCTTGCCGCAACTTTTTTCACTTCCATCATCTTCCATGCTTCTAAGTAAGGTAGAAATTCATCAGTTCCATCTTTCTCGATTTTATCAAGTACACGCATGACAACCTGTCTATTTACTTCTTTCATCTCAAATAGGACACAAGCCTTTTTTTCTTCTACATCTAAGCATATTCTCTGATAAAGTTCTTGGGCAAATGTTTCTTTTTCTATTTGCCATCCTTTATCTGAAAACACCAATAAAGGTAGACGATAATCATACTCAATTCTGAGATAATCTTCCTTGATCATCCAATCAATGCATTTTGCGATATCATCCAACTTCATATCCTGATAATATCCATAAGCAGGACATTCATTTAGTTTATGTTCAAATATCTTTTTATCCTTTGAACCTTTTAATATTTTAGCCAACATGCTTCTTCCACCTGTCGAAATCAATTCATCTGCCCCTCTTAAAATCATTCGTATATCTTCCTGTGGCAAATTTTTAATTTCTCCTGCATCAAGAATGACTGGCACTCTACGTACTTTTCTACTCATACATTCTTTACCTCTACATCATTACACGAATCAATCCGCACAAAACCAAATGTCCCACATAAAACCAATAAAAGAACCACTTCATAAATGTGCTCTTTCCTCTTGTTCCATCATATAAAGACATAATTGGATATACTAAAATAATCCCAAACTGTAATAAACCATATACTACATCTATGCATAAACAATAAACAAGAACATACATAGAAATATATAGAGCCATACCTAAGACTTGTTTTTTTAAATTGCCTTGATTTTTATAAATATGGTTTGTACAAAGAACGGGAAAACAAGACCAATCACTTGGAAATGCCAATAAACATAGAATTAGAATACAACCTATCTTCTTTGCATCTTTCCAATCTTGATCTTCTACCCATAAGCCAATCACAGATAAGAAGAGTGGCCAAATAATGCTTGTCTGATTTAACACAGAATCTTTTAAGGGAATCAAAGATATGCCAAAACAGAAGTTATACGCAAAGTGAGCTATGATTGAAAAGACAAATAATCTTTCTAAATATTTCTTTAAACTGTGCGTATGCGTATAGCCTTCCACTACCATAAACCACATAATAGGAGCAGCTACTCGTCCGATCAAATGAATCAATAAAAGCCACCAGAATTTTTCATAATTTGGATACAACGTAGTTGCGAAATGATCCATAAACATCGCAATAATCGCAATCATCTTGATTTGATTTCCATTTAACTTTTTTATCATCTTGTCACACCCTCTCCTACATTAGGTTCAAAATGCGAATAAATCACATCCCCACCAAATAAAAGAAGTAAAACTAAACATGCAGCCGATAATTTTTTATTCAAGTGTTCCTTTACCCAGTTGTCAATTAATGGCGCAACCACATAGACGAATGCCATGCCACCAATGCCAAACACTAATAAGCCTTCCGCACAAATTCTTCCATGAAGATTTAAGAAGTAGCCTGTATAATCCCACCATTTCTGACCATTATGCGTAAGTTCTAAAAAGAATCCTGTGAAATATTCAATACATCCGCACAAAAGTACGGCCATACTAAATTCAACTTTGGGTCGCATTCTAAATCGTTTTAATAAAAGTAAAATCAAAACACAGCCAAAACCATAAATAGGAATCCATGGACCATGTAAAACACCACGATTCACAAATTTTCCATAGCTGATCATTGAAAGACTGACTTCCCAGATCCATCCGACAAAACACATAAAGAAGAAACATACTAAAATAGATGTTAATGTGTAATTTCGATTTGGATGCAACACACGAAGATTCGATTTCTTATACTCTTCTTCAATTGGCGACAACCTTACAGGATAACATAATAAATACACTTCGGTAATCATCGTTTCAGCTTCCATTTTATTATAGGTATATCTTTCATATTGTTTTTCTTTTGAACTCAAATGAAAGATGATTCCAAAATTATCACACAAGAATTTTTTAACGCCCGTATACGCATTTTCTATTGGATTCTTCGCATTTAATGCTGAAATGACATCAGAATATGTATTTCGCATCAAAGCACTACTTGGTTTTTCAAATAAATACGTATCATTTAATATGGCACTATGAAATTCTTTTCTTCTTAATGTATAAAATTCACACATCACTGACATACGATACATATTCGAATAGAATATAGCGCTAATTCCAAATGTACAAACATCGAGAATGTACCATCCGGCCATAGATAATTGCCACTTAAAACATTCAAACTTGTGCCCCTTCATCATATTACGAGATAGAGAAAATGCATCTTTTAAAGATATTGTTGGATTCTCTGCCAAAATATAATCCACTAAAAAATATACATAGTAAAAGTAAATGCCTCCTATAACAGTCAAATTCATAACTGTCATAATGATTGATTTCACTAACTTCACAAACGCAACATGCATCTGTTTACGAATACGCATTAAATAAACCAATCGATCAAGTGGCAGCTTGGCATAGACTCTTCCTTCTAAAAACAGTCTACGATTAATAACTGGCAATACATTGACAATATATACTCTATAGAGCACGGATATACATAAACCCATCACGACAAAACAAATACTCGCAATATCTTTAGAATGAACTATGGTTGATAATCCTAAAAACAGTGTCTTCACAAAAGATCCCGAAGTAATTCCATTTACCACATGCGCAAATACACCATTACTCGTACCAAAAACACCTTCAGGAAATAAAAATGTCATGGACTTCACAAAAGAAGAGTGCATCAATAAGCCTGAAACACTTTTGGCATTATCTTGTTTTAAAAGAGATAAAGTAGAACTGAATTCACTTCCCATAATTACTGCCGCAAGACATAGCACTAAATAAGTCGCATAATGAGTTTTTACATTTTTATGTGCATTTTTCTTAATTTCCCTGAATTATTCATGAAAAGATAATAAAAGAAGATTAGCCTTGTTGGTGGATCCAAATTGGCTAATCTTTTTCATTT
>NZ_CAKVMR010000076.1 GCF_934772795.1 uncultured Holdemanella sp. | reverse complement strand
CTGCTAAAAAAGTAGCTGCAGAAAAGAAGACTCCAGCAAAAAAAGAAGAAGCTAAACCTGTAGAAGAAAAGAAATCACCTGCTAAAAAAGCAGCTGCAGAAAAGAAGGCTCCAGCAAAAAAAGAAGAAGCTAAACCTGTAGAAGAAAAGAAATCAACAGCTAAAAAAGCAACTGCAGAAAAGAAGGCTCCAGCTAAAAAGGTAGAAGCTAAACCTGCAGAAGAAAAGAAAGCACCTGCTAAAAAAGTAGCTGCAGAAAAGAAGGCTCCAGCTAAAAAAGAAGAAGCTAAACCTGCAGAAGAAAAGAAAGCAACTGCTAAAAAAACAACTACAGAAAAGAAGGCTCCAGCTAAAAAAGCAGCTGCTAAACCAGCTACAGCAAAGAAAGCTTCTACTAAAAAGACAACTACTAAGAAAACGACAACTAAAAAGGCTACAACTAAGAAAATGACTAAAGAAGAACAATATGCTAAATTATCATTAGATACATGCCTAGATTTAGCAAAAGCTATGTCAATGGATGTAACTCGCGATTCAATTACTCAACAATTGATTTTAAATCCGGATGTAAAATCTGTTTCGCAAGATCTAGTAAACAAATACCAATTGACTGGTAAGTTTAATTTTGAAGAAGATGGTTACGATGAAGGATTAGTAGAAGTACTTGTATCAAAAGTATTCGAAACAGCCGATATCAAACCTCAAAAAGCAGAAGATTTACAAGCTGATGTTGCACATGCATTGAATTATAAATATACAGATGTTGTTGCGGATGGAGAAGAATATAAAGATCAATTTGATACAATGCGTAAAGTATTGATGATTGCACAACACAAAGATATTCATGATTCAAAGAAATTAGAAGAAGAAATTGGCGTTGATGTAGAAAAATTCGTTGAAGAATTCATGGATCTAGCTTATAGTGTTTTGAAAACATGGAAATATGAAGATGTAGATTACTATGAACATTTCATTTTCGCTGTATTATCACAATTAGAAGACTTACACAACAAGTACAGTAATCGTATTATGATGGATGTAGCTGATCTATATATCTTACATGGTGATTATGGATTAGGTGATGCAGACTATGCTTATATCTTAAGAGAAAACCAAATCAAAGATTATATCTATTATCGTTATGCTTCAATTTATGAAGGTGTTGATAAAGACAAGGCAAAACAAATCGCAAACCAAGCTTTACAGTTTGTAGATGATCGTTTTACATATTATCCAAATATTATTGCAGTTTTAGAAGGTTAAGTCGGATTCTACTTGATTTTTAAAGGTGTTTTGCATATGATATAGCTTGCGAATACTTTTAATCAAGGAGGATACAATGGCAGCTTCAAAAATTCCTGTGTGGATTAAACAATGCCTTGATCAATATGGTAACTGTGCATGTGGACGTACAATTACTAAAAAAATTGGTAAGGATAATCTTTTACAGATTCTTGAAAACGAAGGATATCCATGTGAATTGGAAATCTTGAGTGATCAAAAAGACAAAAGTGCATATCCAAAAGATGGAACATATATTTTAACATTAAAAAATCGCCAACCATTATTGGCTGACGAAGACGAAGACGATGAATAACCATCGTCTTTCTTTTTTATAAATTTTTAATGATTTCGTCTGTGAACTGTTCTGTTGTTGCGCTACCACCAAGATCGGGTGTTAATACACAATGTTCTTCAAACACATTATTTAAGGCTTTTCGGATTTTATTAGAAACGACATCTTGATGTAAATCATCTAACATCATACAAGCTGATAATAATAAAGCACTTGGATTGGCAATATGTTTGCCTGCAATATCTGGAGCACTACCATGTACAGCTTCATACATCGCATATTCATCACCTTTATTGCAGCTAGGAAGTAATCCTAAACCACCAATTAATCCACTCGTTAAATCAGATACAATATCTCCATAAAGATTTGGCATGACCATCACATCAAATTGTTCTGGATGCATAACCAACTGCATACAAGTGTTATCTACAATCAAAGAATTGGCTTCAATTTGAGGATAGTCCTTGGCAATATCTTCAAATATGTGAAGGAATAAACCATCACTCATTTTTAAGATGTTCGCTTTATGTACACAAGTTAATTTTTTACGATTGTGCTTAACACAATATTCAAAAGCAGCCTTGATAATTCTTGTGCTCGCTTTTTTTGTGATGATTTTATATGCATATACCGTATTCTCATCAATCTGTTCTTCTTTTCCTACATATAGATCTTCTGTGTTTTCTCTAAAAGTTACGATATCTACATTTTCAAAACGCGTAGGAATACAAGGGTTCGATTTAGCAGGGCGAATATTTGCCCATAAATCATATTTGTTTCTCAAAGTGACATTCAATGAACGAAAACCTTTGCCAACTGGTGTTGTGATGGGAGACTTCAATAAGATTTTATTCTTTTCGTAAGATTCAAACGCTTTTTCTGGAATGTACTCTCCTGTTTCTTCATATACCTTAGCACCTACATTAAAGAATTCATATTCTAAATCTGCACCTGCAGCATTCAACACTTTGATTACCGCATCTGTAATTTCTGGGCCAATTCCGTCCCCTTTAAAAACTGTTATTGTAGTCATTCATTTTCCTCCATTTCTCCTACATATACATTGGCAGGTCGTATTAATTTTCTGTTTGATTGACGATTCTCCAAATGATGGCTGACCCATCCGGCTGTACGACTAATCGCAAATAGTGGTGTAAACAAGTCGTTTTCAATTCCTAGCAATGAATAAACATAGCCAGAATAATAATCCACATTAGCACATACTTCGATGCCTTTTCTTTCTTTCATGACTTCAATCGCAACTTTTTCAAACGTATGGATACAATTGTAGATATCTTCTTGACCTTTTGATTTTGCGAGCCTTTCACATTGTTGCTGAATCAATAATGCACGTGGATCACTCTTTGTATAAATCGCATGTCCAATTCCATAAATTAGTCCGCTGTGATCAAAAAAGTCTTTATCCAATAAACGATTCGCAACTTTTTTAAGAGTGGATTCATCTGTTGTAAATCCAACCTCATGGAAGATAGCTTTAAACATATTGGTCACTTTACAGTTGGCACCACCATGCTTAGGTCCTTTTAAAGAACCAATGGCAGCCGAAATACAAGAGTAAATATCCGTTCCTGTACTTGAAATTACGACATTGGCAAAAGTAGAGTTGTTTCCTCCACCATGATCAGCATGAACCATTAATAAAGTATCTAAGATTTTTGCTTCTTCAAAAGTATATTGATCATTGCCTCTAGCCATGCATAAGATGTTTTCGGCAAAGCTTTTATTAGGATAAGGATAGGATTTAAAAACTTTGTTGCGGGCATATGAAAATGTGAAAAGTGGGATACTCGCTAGAATGTTTAATCCTTTCATCATTCGTTCTTCCAAGTCATCTGTATCTGCACTTGGATCTTTTGCGTATAACTTCAATACTTCAATTTGAAGTGCATTTAGTATGTTTGGTGTTTCATACTGTAAGTCTACAGGGCCCATTTTAAAGTTCAACAAATAGTCTTTGAATTCCTGTAACTGTTCTTCTGTTGGTAGTGTGCCAAAAATCAAAAGGAATGCGACTTCTTCAAACCCAAAAATACGATCTTTGGGTTGTTTATCAACTAAATAATTGATGGGATATCCCCTGTAAATTAATTGTCCATCAATGTTGTATTTCTTTTCATGAACAATCTTATATCCAATAACATCACAAATTTTAGTCAGACCCACCTTAACGCCTGTACCATTATCGTTTCTAAGACCAGCCTTTACACGATATCTAGAGTATAAGGAAGAGTCGATATAATTGAGTTCTTCATTTGCTTGATAGATTTCTTTAAGTGTCTTCACTTTCTGAAACCTCCTTTCATGTGTTTCATATTATAACATAAACTTTCATTTTGTTACATTTTTTGTTATAATTCCAAACGGAGGATATTGTCTATGCAAAATTTAACGTATAAGATTCTAGAAAAACATTTATTAAAAGGGAAATTAGAAGCGGGCCAACCGATTGAAATCAAAATGGATCAGACCCTAACGCAAGATGCCACAGGAACTATGGCTTATATGCAGTTTGAGGCTATGGGCGTTAAACAAGTAAAAACAGAATTATCTGTCAGCTATGTGGATCACAACACACTACAGAATGGATTTATGAATGCAGATGATCATGCTTATCTTCAAAGTGTGGCTAGTAAATATGGAATTTATTTTTCAAAACCCGGAAATGGAATTTGTCACCAAGTTCATCTAGAACGTTTTGCCAAACCAGGAAAAACATTGATTGGTTCCGATTCACATACACCAACATCTTCCGCTATGGGATGTATCGCCATTGGTGCTGGAGGATTGGACGTTGCCAAAGCTATGGCAGGAATTGGTTACCGTTTAACATGTCCAAAAGTAGTCGAAGTAAAATTAACGGGTACTTTAGCGCATGGTGTTTCTAGTAAAGATATTATTTTAAAATTGTTAGAACTATTAAGTGTAAAAGGCGGAGTAGGAAAAGTATTTGAGTATACTGGAGAAGGCGTTAAAAATCTAAGTGTCTATCAAAGAGCTACCATTACTAATATGGGAGCCGAACTGGGTGCAACTACATCCATTTTCCCAAGTGATGAAGTTACTCGTGAATTCTTGAAGCGCCAACAAAGAGAATCAGACTATATTGCGTTAAGTGCAGACGAAGGTTGTCATTATGACGAAACCGTTGAAATCAACCTTGATGAGCTTGTTCCATTGGCTGCATGTCCAAATTCACCAGATGCCGTGAAAAAAGTGTCTGAATTAGCCGGAATGAAAGTGGACCAAGTTGCGATTGGATCCTGCACTAACTCAGGTTATGAAGATTTAATGAAAGCAGCAGCTATTTTAAAAGGAAAGAAGATTGCTCAGAATGTAAGTCTTGTTGTTTCACCAGGATCTAGACAAGTTTTAATGAAATTAATTGAGAATGGAACACTTGCGACATTTGTATCTTGTGGAGCTAGAATTCTAGAATGTACATGTGGACCATGTATTGGTATGGGGCAAAGTCCAAAGAGCGATGCTGTAAGTTTACGTACATTTAATCGTAACTTTTATGGTCGAAGCGGTACATTAAGTGCAGGCATTTATTTAGTATCACCAGAAGTAGCTGCAGCCAGTGCAATTACGGGAGTCATCACAGACCCAACTATTTTAGAATATGCCGATGAATTTGAAAAAGAACAAAGCTATATCGACGATTCATTGATTTATGCCCCAAGCAAAGATCCAGAAAATGTTGAAATTGTTCGTGGACCAAATATTAAACCTCTACCAGTAAATACGCCAATGGATTCAACAATCGATAAAAAAGTTGTTATCAAATTACCAGACAATATCACAACCGATCACATCGCACCAGCTGGAGCCAAGGTTTTACCGTATCGTTCAAATATTGAAAAGTTATCTACATTCGTATTTGAAAATAATAAACCTCACTTCGATGAAGTATGTAAAGAAAATAATGGTGGAATCATTGTAGCCGGAGAAAACTATGGACAAGGTTCAAGTAGAGAACATGCCGCACTTGCACCTATGTATTTAGGCGTTAAAGCTGTTTTGACAAAGTCATTTGCTCGTATTCACTTGGCTAACTTAGTCAACTTTGGCTTGTTGCCACTGGTATTTACAGATAAATCCGATTACGATAAAATCGATGAAATGGATGAATTAAAGATTGAAAATGTAAATTCTTTATATGATTCATTAGACCTTGTCGTTGAAAATGTGACAAAGAAAGAAACATACAAAGTACATGCACCGATCAGTCAAGAAGATATTGATATTCTTATGGCGGGCGGCGCATTAAACTACATTCGTAATCAACAATAGGGACGTTTTATTAAGCGTTCCTTTTTCTTGTGATATAATAACAAGGAAATTAGGTGAGAAAATGAAAGAAAAACAGGAACAAATTGTGATGCGTATTTCATTTTGGTCCGGTGTTGTATTTGCGCTTGCAGAACTTATTATGGCAATCTTTTCTAAATCGCAATCTGTTTTGGCAGATACAGTCTATGATTCAACGGAACTTGTCGTGATTGGATTAACAATTTATATTATTCCTTTATTCTATAAGCCCGTAACGGAAAAACATCCCTTTGGATATGCACAACTTGAAAGTATTGTGATTCTTTTGAAAGGATTTATGTTTATTGCGGTTATGATGGTTCTGATCATGAACAATGTTCAAATTATGTTGAATGGCGGTAATGATATTGATCATATGCAGGTATCCATGTTTGAAACGATATTAACATGTTTTTCTGCACTGATTTTATTGATTTTAATGCGAATTAATAAAAAAGTAACATCACCCACTGTAGATGTAGAAATTTATGGATGGAAAATTGATGTATTTTCAAGTATAGGTGTATCGCTAGCATTTTTCTTATCTTCATTTTTAGTGCACACACCACTTTCATGTATTTCTCCATATTTTGATCAGATTGTCGCAATTGTCCTTGCCTTAGGCATGATGAAAGAACCAATTCAAATGATTGGAGAGAGTTTTCGCAGTTTGATGTTGTTGAGTCCTGACGAAGAAGAAGTCACAAAAATTAAAAATATCGCGTCTTCTGTGTTGGATAATTATCCATATGATCCGGTGTTTTATGATATTACGACAACAGGAAGAAAAATGTGGATATCTATCTATTTCACAACACGAATCGATACGATGTCTTATACCGAGTTGGAAGTAGCCAATCGAGAATTGAAAATAGCACTTCAAAAAGAATATGAAGATTGTTTTGTGGAACTTGTTCCCAATGTATTAGCGAATAAATAGGAGTGGTTTGTATGGAAAATAAAATAGAATTAGTATGCCCAGAATGCAATGAAAAGTTTAATGTTGATATTTTTACGTCAATCAACGTTCAAATGGACAAAGATATGAAAAACAGAGTGTTAAGTGGAAAACTCTTCGATATAGAATGTGCACATTGCCATTCTAAATTTCACATTCCGTATCCCGTTTTATATCATGATATGGAAAAGAAATTGTTGATTCAATTTACAGAAGAAAAAGAATTAGAACCCATTAAAAAGATATTAGATCATGCCAATGTAGGTGAAGATTATACAGTACGAATCGTAGATAATGAGCGAGACTGGATTGAGAAGATTTTGATTTCAGACAGTGGTTATGATGATCGCATTATGGAACTTTATAAACTTCTAGTACTATCTCAATATGAAGATGCCGACAATGTGAATGGTCTATATTATTGGAATATTCAAAACTTTGAAAATCCACATTATGTCATGGTGTTGGACGAAAAAGAAAGTGATAAGATGCATTTTATGCCATTTCACGAAGGTGTATATAAACAAGTGGAAGAAGTCTTCTTATCCGATATTAAACAAGATTATATAGTAGATGCTTCTTGGGCCGTTTCAAATACGAAGTAGGTGATTCAATGATTGAAAGCATTCATGCATGTGTGGATCTACTACATGTGGGATATCGCGTAAAAGATGCATATGATCCAATTATATTAAATGTGTATCATTGTTTGAAGATGGAGAATTTGAATGATGAACAATATATGTTGCACATTGATTCCGTGTTAAATAAAAGTATTCATGATTTGAATGAAACGGAAGTATATACCTATATTACATATGTGTTTGAAAAAGAAAAATATGTACCTTACTTTTTAAAGAGTGTTATTGAATCAGGGATGTTTAAAGAATTATTGTTGAGATATCTATCTTTAAAAGAATCAGATACACTTCAATGTATTAAGTTAAATCGTAACCTTTTAAGTAAGTGGCATTATGCGAGTGTTTCTGAAGAGGTGGCACAGAACTTGACAATCAGTGCCAATGGAAGAGTCTATCTAACTAGGTATATTATGTCAAAAGAAGGTGTACAGGCTTTAAAAACGCAACAAGCTACAATTTCTAAAGAAGATGCCTATGCGATTTTAGAAGCGATGGCAAGTCTGGATCTAGAGTCTAAAGAAGTAGAAGAAAATGGCTGGCAATTAAGAATGTATAAAAATGTTGGTGGAAAGAATCGCTTAGTGAAGACCATTGTCCACGACGAAAAGAATCCAAAAGGCTTCAATGAATGGATTCGTTCTTTATTACCGTTTGAACATCTGTTTGTGTTTGGAGGTTCCTATTATTCGTGGGAAAAGTAATGTAAAAATTTACATTTAGACTTGACATCTGTTTTCATAAATACTATATTAGTTTCAAAGCAATGAAAAGAAATAGTAAAATGGTACTGCTTCAAGAGACTTTCTGGCAGGTGTAAAGAAAGAGTAAGGCTATTTGAACACGTCTTTGAGCTGTAAAGATGAAACTAAGTAGTTTTTAACGTATTCCTGGCGTTATCAGGTTTGAGGCTAATTTATTAGTAAAATAAGGTGGAACCACGTAAGTTAAACTTTCGTCCTTAGGACGGAAGTTTTTTTGTTTATAAGGAGGTTTATATGCAACAAATACAATTACCACAAGGAATGAAAGATACAATCTTGAATGAGTGTGAAAAGAAAAAATATCTACAAAATACTTTGGAAGGGATTTTTGAATCCTTTGGATATGAAGAAATTATTACACCTACGATTGAGTATTATGAAACATATGAAAATGCTTTTAAGAATATTCAAACAACAGATATGTATAAATTCTTTGATGAAAATGGAAGAATTCTAACATTAAGAACAGATATGACTGTTCCCATCGCACGTGTTTGTGCATCCAAATTTAAAGATTCAAAGCCTCCATTTCGTTATCGCTATACTTCAAATGTATTTAAAGTACGTCAAAAGTTTGCGGGCAAAAGAAGTGAAGTCACAGATTGTGGCATTGAATTGATTGGATTGGATTCAAAAAGTGATGTACAAGTCTTGTGTTGTGCTTTAGAAGTCATGAAAAACTTTAAAAATTATACACTCGAAATTGGCAATGTGCAGTTTTTTCAGGCAGCATGTAAAGTTGTTCGTTTAAGTACAGAAGAAGTCAATACACTAGCTGATTTAATTGATAAGAAAAGTATGGTCGATCTTAAAATCTATTTAGATTCTTTGTATCTTAGTGAAAAAATTGTGGACTTCTTTATGCACCTTCCATTCTTATGTGGAGATGTGAATGTATTAGATGAAGCGTATACGTATTGTTTCGATGATTCATTAAAGGATGTCTTAGATTCTATGAAAGAATGTATCCAATCTTTAAAAGAATTAGGATATTTAGAAAATGTAACCATTGATTTAGGAAAAGTTGCTCATTTGGATTACTATACCGGCATTATTTTTGAAGGATATGTTTCAGGAGTAGGAACAAGTATCCTAAGTGGCGGCCGATATGACTGTTTATTAAAGAAGTTTGGTCGCGATCTTCCAGCTTGTGGCTTTAGTGTCAAGCTAGATCCACTAATCGATCATGTCGATGTACAGCCTAAAAAGAAATATAAATTGTATTATCCGCAAGACAAACAAATTGAAGCGATGAAACAAGCCAATGAATTGAGAAAAGAAGGTATCGTTATTTTAGAACCTTCGACAAATGAATCTATTTATGTAGAGGAGGTACAAGCATGGTGCGCCAGTTCGGTGCAGTCGATATAGTTAGGTGAAACTCCTAACCTGGTAACTCTTGGAGCAAAGAGGCCAGTATCTAGTCCTTGGGCATTGTATCGTGAGGTACAGTGTT
>NZ_CAKVMR010000075.1 GCF_934772795.1 uncultured Holdemanella sp. | reverse complement strand
GTGCGAAGCAGAAAAGAGATGGCTAGAAGTAAAGTCAAAGGAATGGGAAGCTGAAGGAATAAGAAAAGGCATTGAACGAGGTAGTGAGAAAAAAGAACTTGAGATGTATCAAAAAATGATGGACAAGGGCTTTGGTATTAAAGCTATCGCATCGATCTTCTCTGTAAGTGAAGAATCGATTAAAAAGTTGTTGATGAAAGCTTAAGAGAAATTCAATGTGTGAAGCAGAAAAGAGATGGCTTGAGGTAAAGTCAAAGGAATGGAAAGTTGAAGGGATTGAGTTAGGAATCAAACAAGGCATTGAACAGGGTGTAGAACTTGGGCAGGTTCTTTTGTACAAGACTATGTTAAAGAATGGAATGAGTGTCAATGAGATTTCTAAGGTTTGTTCAATATCTGTTGAGAGTCTAAAACAAGTATTAAGTGATTGATAAGAAGAGAAAAAATCTCTTCTTTTATTTTAAGCCTGTGATATAATAAGGTGACTTTGAAAGGATTGAGAAAATGGTATTTCTTTTATTAGTATTAGGTATGGTCCTTTTAATGAAGGGTGCAGACTTGTTTGTGGATGGCAGTGCAAGTGTGGCTCGTAAATTAAAAGTACCTTCAGTTATTATTGGTTTGACAATTGTAGCTCTTGGAACAAGCTTACCAGAAGCGAGTGTGAGTATTACAGCTGGTTTAATGGGAAGTAATGAAATTGCGATTTCTAATATTGTGGGTTCTAATATTTTCAATACTTTGGTTGTGGTTGGAACAAGTGCAGTGATCACTCCATTTTTAATGGATAAGGATATTTTAAATCGTGATTTAAAAATCAATATTTTAGTGAGCATCTTACTTTCGATTTTTGTGTTAAATGGAATGTTGAATCGCTTTGAAGGAATTATCTTCTTGGTTGGTTTGGTATTGTTTATTTTGAACTTGATTCGAAGCGCAAAAAAGAATCGTGTTGAGGATGAGGAAGTTGAAACTTTATCGGGAATCAAATGTTTGATTTATATCGTGATCGGTGTTGCGTGTATTATTTGGGGTGGAGACATCACTGTAGATAGTGCAAAACAAATTGCGGCTATGCTTGGAATGAGTGATACGTTGATTGGTTTAACTGTCGTATCTATTGGAACTTCACTGCCTGAGCTAGTAACAAGTGTTGTTGCGGCAAGAAAAGGTGAGAGTGGATTGTCTTTAGGAAATGCGATTGGAAGTAACATAATGAACATTTTGTTTATTCTAGGTACTTCAAGTACAATTCATCCGATTGCAGCTACTTCACAGAATATTATTGATACTTTTGTCTTGATTGGTGTATCTCTTTTGATTTATGGCATTGCCAAAAAGGGAGATACAATGACAAGAAAAAAGGGGATCTTTATGATCCTCGTATATGTCATTTATATGATTTATATTATTGTACGCTAGGTTTGTCCTAGCTTTTTTTCTTTCCTTGGGAAAGAATAGCTCGAATGGAATCGAAAAGAATAGGTTTATATTCTTCGATAGGAAGGGGCTGACTGTGAAGAATACTGTTGTAGCAAGTGCTTCCTGTTAGTTCTACTATAAGATAGAGTATGACTTCTGAATTTTCAAATTCATATCCATTTGCGGTGGCAATTTCGTTAAATTCTTTGATTAAATTGAAACTATCATTATCGATAGCCGTATTTAACTGGGCATGGAATACGCCCCAAGATAGGTTTCTTTCAACGAATTTTAAAATCAATGGATTGTTTTCTAATCGAATCAATACTTGATTGATCAAGAAGATCACAGAGTCTTCAAAATTACGAATATCATTTTTCTCTAATTGTTTGTGGGCTTCTTCAAATAGGCGATGTGCTTCTTTTTGAATTAGAATATCGCGTATTTGGTATTTATCTTTGAAATAAAGATAGAATGTTCCTTTTGCGACCCCCGCGTTTTTTACAATATCATTAACAGAGACATTCGTAATGTCTTCTTTTGTGAATAGATTAAAGGCAGCCTGTAAGAGGTTGTTTTCTTTTATTTTTTTATTTTCAAGTATCTTACTTTTCATGCTTATCACCATCCTTATTATAAACAATAATTTAGAAATTACAATTAAAAATGACCGATTGAACATATTAAAACAATTGTATATTGGTGATTTAAAAAAATAAAACAAAAATATTGACTAGTGGTCAGTTTGGTACTATACTCTTCACGTAGTAAAGGAAAGGATAGAAAAAAGGTGATTCGATATGGATAAGATGTCAAAATGGATAGTTAAATATCGTAATATGATTTTGGCTGTAGCCATTGTTCTTTTGATTCCAAGTGCAATTGGTTATTTCAATACAAATATTAATTACGATTTATTATCTTATTTACCTTCAACTTCAGAATCTATGAAAACACAAAAGATTCTTGGAGATGATTTTAACTTATCGAGTGTAGACTTCTTGGTTGTCAACAACAAGTCTGATCAAGAGGCCGCAAAAATTAAGGAAGAGATCAATAAAATTGATGGAGTTGAAAAATGTATTTGGAGAGATGATGTATTAGATATCTCTGTTCCAAAACAGGCGATTCCAGAAAGCATTCAGGATATGTTATATTCTGGCGACAGTACAATGATGATTGTTACGTTTAAAGAGCCAACGTCGTCAATGCGTACAATGAATGCGATCAGTAAAATTAAAAAATATACAAAAGACGATTGTTATTTAGGTGGTATGTCAGCCATCAGTGAAGATACTAAAGATCAAACAGAACATGATACGCCAATCTATGCAGGTATTGCGGTTGTATTATGTATGATTGTATTGTTCTTAGGATTAGAGAGTACGATTGCTCCAGTTGTATTTATGTTAGGAATGATTTTCCCAATCGTTTATAACTTTGGTACAAACGTATTCTTAGGTGAAATTAGTTATATCACTAAGGCTTTGGCCGTTGTGTTACAGTTAGCTGTAACATTGGATTATTCCATCTTCTTATTACATAGATATCAAGAAGAAAAACAAAATCTTCCAAATGAAGAGGCTATGGCTAAGGCAATTAAAGCTACGTTTACTTCAATTACTTCAAGTTCAATCACAACGATTGCTGGTTTCGTTGCACTATGTGTTATGCAGTTAACACTAGGTAGAGATATTGGTATCGTTATGGCAAAAGGTGTAGTTCTTGGTGTATTATCAACTATCTTCATTTTGCCAAGTTTGTTGATGTTCTTTGATAAGACGATTGAAAAGTACAAACATAAAACAATTTTGAATGAGTTACATAGAGTTCCTCGTTTTGTCATTAGACATTATAAAAAGATTCTTGTTGCCTTCGTATTGATTTTCATTCCATTTGGATATGGTCAGGCACATACAAATATCTATTATGATTTGATTTCTGGTATGCCAGGTGATTTTGCGAGTATCATTGGTACAAATCAGTTAAAAGATAAATTTGATATGACAACAACTCATTTCGTTTTAGTAGATGATACATTAACAACGAATGAAATTCAGAATATGTGTTCTGAAATCAAAGATTTAAAAGGTATTCATAACGTATTAGCGTATGAAGAGTTTGTGGGTCCAGGACTTGCATCCAACTTTACTCCAAGTGTAGTAAAGGATATTTTCCAAAATGGTGGAAAGAAATTAATTGTTGTGAACAGTGATTATAAAGCTGCAACCGATGAATTAAATACACAGTTAGATAAAATGGATACCATCATTCATAAATATGATAAGAAGGGTATGATTGGTGGTGAAGGAAGTATGACACGTGATTTGATCACAACAACGGATACAGACTTTGCGATGGTTAACGTATTATCTGTAATCATGATCTTTATCATTGTTGCCTTAACATTTAAATCATTTGCACTTCCAGTCATTTTAGTACTAACAATTGAATTTGCGATCACAATCAATATGGGTATTCCATTCTTTACAGGAACTACACTTCCATTTATCGCAAGTATGGTTATTGGAACTATTCAATTGGGTGCTACAGTAGACTATGCCATCTTAATGACAACGCGTTTTAAAGAAGAATTATCGCATGGTAAGAAGGTTAAGGAAGCTGCTTTGATTGCGATGGAAAAATCGAGCGTGTCAATTATGACAAGTGGATTCTCATTCTTCGCCGCATGTATTGGTGTAAGTTTTGTAGCTAAGATGGATTTGATCAAATCATTAGTTATCTTATTAGCACGTGGTGCATTAATTTCAGTCGTAAGTATCTTATTAGTATTGCCTTCATTGTTGATTTTCTGCCACAAGTTTATTGAAAAGACTACAAAGAATTGGCCAGAATCAAACATGGAAGCGAAAGGAGAATAAATATGAATTTAAATCATACAGTAAAAGTAGTTGGTAGTGTATTGTTGAGTGCAGTTATGGCAGGTAGTATGATGCCAGTGACTGTATTTGCACAGAGTAATGATGAAAATCCTACAGAAAAAACAGAAACAGTTTATTCTGTATTAAACTCAGATGGTTCAATCAGTGATACAATCGTATCTAGCTGGTTACATGATGAGGATGGAATTAATAATATTAAAGAAACTTTAAACTTAAAAGATGTCAAGAACATTAAATCAAATGAAAAACCTTCAAAAGACGGAAATACATATACATGGAATGCGAAAGGAAATGATGTGTATTATGAAGGAACAGCCACAAAACAACTTCCAGTATCTGTTAAGATTCGTTATGAATTAGATGGTCAAGAAATGTCTGCAAAAGATATGGAAGGTAAGTCTGGTCATTTAAAATTAACTATTTCTTTCACAAATAACTATTCAGAAGTTAAAAATATCAACGGTAAATCTATTGTAATTCACCCTAGTTATTTAGCTGGTGGAATGTTGAACATGAGTACTGGTAACTTTACAAATGTGAAGTGTGAATCTGGTAAGATTGTAAATGATGGAACCAATGAAATGTTGGCATTTGCGAATATTCCAGGTTTGAATGAAACATTAAAATCTGCAGGTTTAGACAAAGTAAATAATCAATTAGGAATCAGTGATGATGTAACAGTAGAAGCGGATGTCAATAATTTTGATTTAGGATCTATCATGGTTGGTATGACAAACGAAATTGATTTGGCAAGTGAATTAGGTGACATTGGTTCTGTATCTGAATTAACAGATGGAATTGACCAATTAATTGAAGCCGATGATCAATTGATTGATGGATCTAAACAATTGTATGATGGAACAACTCAATTAAAAGAACAAGCCGCTCCATTAGTTGGTTCTTCTGATCAAGTAAGACAATTGTCTGCAGGTGCAATCCAATTAAATGATGGTGTCAAAGTATTACAAACAGGTTTAATTGCTTATACAAATGGTGTGGATACATTAGCTGCTGGAAGCCAACAATTGTATGGAATTCCACAGGGTGTTTCTCAAATTCAAAATGGAGTTTCTGGTAACTTAGGTCAAGGAAAAACTAATTTATTAGATGGTGCAACAGCATTAAATGAGGGTTTAAAACAATTAGAAGCAGAAGTAAATGCGATTACTCCAGACCAATTAGAGACTATGCAAAATCAAGTTGCTTCATCTATGAAAACATTAGAAGGTATGAAGACACTTTTGGGTAATGATGTAAAAACATTGACAACTTTACAAACTACACTAGGTGAAGCTGTAAAAACATTAGATAATTTAGCTAATTCAGAAACGGGAGAATTAACTCAAAAAATCGGAGCTGTAATGAAAGACGTTTACACTTTGCAAGCTCAAATTAATAATGATAAAACAATTATTGATTCACATAATACAGATATTACAAATAAAGTAAAAGATATTAATAATCAAATTGATGCAATTAATTCACAAATTACATCTGCTGTAGCTAAGGCAAATGGTAATATTGATGCTGCTTATACAAACGCAAATAGTACAATTGAAGATGCAGCTAAAAAGGCTGAAGCTGATGGAAATACAAAATTAGCTTCTCAAATTCGTGCATATAAATTAGGTGATGCTTCATCTGTTAAGGTTGCCACACCAAGTGCTGAAAATGGAATGTTATTAAATCATGTTGATTTAGGTAAATTAAAGTCATTTGATGAAGTTGATACAACTGGTTTAGCAAAAGATATTGAAACATTAAATGAAGAAATTGATAAAATAAAAGGGACTTTATCGGCTATGAACGACCAATTAAATGGTGCAAAGAAACTTATCTTAGGTGAAAATTTAGATGGAACTGCTGGATTAGCTGGCGATGTTCAATATGCAATCAATACATTAGGTCAAATGAATAGTATGTTAGATACTTATACATCAGCAAGTTCTACAATGAATTTCAAAGAATTGGTTACAAAATTACAAGCTGCTGCTAAGAAATTATCTGCAGGTTCTGAAGGTATCTTAGGTGGAGTTCAACAAGTAAATGCTGGATTAACACAACTTCAAAAGAAATCTGAAGCAGGTATTACTCAAGTAGCCCAGGGAAGTAAAACATTATCTTCTAATAGTGCTACATTAAATGGTGGTGCTAGTGCATTATCACAAGCAACAGGTACACTTGCAGGACAGAGTGGAACATTCAATGAAATGGCTGATGGATTAGATACACTAGGTGAAGCATTTGAAACATTGAATTCAGGTGCTAAAGAATTATACGAAGGTAATGAACAATTCAAGTCTGAAGGATTGGATCAATTAAAAGAAAAGGTTGATTTAGGTGTTGGAGAACTTGAAACATTACAGAGTGTAATGGATGAAATCAAAGCTATGAATAAAGAATATGCTTCTTACTCTGGTGCTCCAGAAGGTGCTACAGTAACAAGTCGTTACGTATTCCGTACTAAGGAAGAAAGTTCTAAATAGTTAATAAAGGTATTCTTCGGAATGCCTTTTATATTTGATATTATTTGGTTGGCGTGTTAAAATAAAAAGGAATTTATATGGGGGTATATAATCATGAAACATATTAATACAGTAGATACTCGTAACTTGTGTGAAAGCGCAAAAAATGGTGGATGTGGAGAATGCCAAACTTCTTGCCAATCAGCTTGTAAAACTAGCTGTGGAATTGCAAACCAAGCTTGCGAAAATAATAAAGAAAGTAAGTAATTAAGAAATGCCGAAGTAATTCGGCATTTTTAATGCCGCCTTTAAGGCAGCATTTTTTAAATATGAGGGAGGAATAATACATGATTCATCAGTATAAGATGTTTAATCAGAATATTGTATTGGATATTTGTTCAGGAAGCATTCATGTGGTAGATGAAATTGCCTATGATATGATTGCTGGATTTTTGGATAAGGATAAAAATGCTTTAGTTCTAGAAATGAAGGAGAAATATCCTGAAGTAGAAACATCTGAATTAGAAGAGTGTTACGATCAAATTTTAGAATTAAAAGAACAAGGTCGTTTATTTAGTGAAGATACATATGAGCCAATGGCAGGACAGCTAAAAGCAAAGACAAGTGGCGTGATTAAAGCTTTATGTCTTCATATTGCCCATACTTGTAACTTAAATTGTTCTTATTGTTTTGCCAGCCAAGGAAAATATCATGGAGATCGTGCTTTGATGAGTTTTGAAACGGGTAAACGTGCCCTTGATTTCTTGGTGGAAAATTCAGGTACTCGTAGAAACTTAGAAGTAGATTTCTTTGGTGGAGAGCCACTAATGAACTTTGATGTTGTTAAACAATTAGTTGCATATGCTCGTAGTATTGAAAAAGAAGCTGGAAAGAATTTCCGTTTTACATTAACGACAAATGGTATGTTGATCGATGATGACGTAATCGAGTTTGCGAACAAAGAAATGAGCAACGTTGTTTTAAGTTTAGATGGACGTAAAGAAATTCATGACCGTTATCGTGTGGATTATTCTGGTAAGGGAAGTTTTGATACAATCGTTCCTAAATTCCAAAAATTAGTTAAGGCTCGTGAAGGTAAAAATTACTATATGCGTGGTACTTTTACTCATGCCAATCCAGACTTCTTAAAAGATGTGCAACAAATGTTAGATTTAGGATTTAGAGAATTAAGTATGGAACCAGTGGTTGCCAAATCGGATGATCCTGCAGCATTAACAGAAACAGATTGTGAAGTTGTGAAAAAACAATATGAAGATTTAGCGAAGTTGATGCTTGATTATGATGATAAGAAAGATCCATTTACTTTCTATCATTATATGATTGATTTAAAAGGTGGACCATGTATCTATAAGCGTATTTCAGGATGTGGTTCAGGAACTGAATATATGGCCGTTACGCCATGGGGAGATTTATATCCTTGCCACCAATTTGTAGGGGAAGAAGCCTTTAAATTAGGTGACATTTATACGGGTGTCACAAATAAAAAGATTCAGGATGAATTCGCATCATGCAACGTATATGCACGTAAAGAATGTGCAGATTGCTGGGCAAGACTTTATTGTTCAGGAGGATGTGCAGCCAATGCTTACCATGCGACAGGATCTGTCAAAGGTGTATATAAAGAGGGTTGTGAATTATTCTGTAAACGACTAGAGTGTGCACTTGCCGTAGCCATTATTCGTGATATGAAAGAAAAGAATCATGAAGACGCCGATTGTTAGTTTTCTAAAATCGTATCAAGAAAAATCACCTGTAAGAATGCATATGCCAGGCCATAAAGGTGCTGGCATTCTTGGTTTTGAAGGAATGGATCTTACAGAAATTTCTGGAGCTGATGAATTGTTTGCGGCAGAGGGAATCATTAAGGAAAGTGAACAAAATGCTTCAACCTTATTTGGATGTCCAACCTATTACTCAACCCAAGGATCAACATTATGTATTCAAACAATGTGTACAATCTTATGCCAAGATGCCAAAAGTAAAGGGAAGAAACCTAGGATTCTTGCAGGAAGAAATGCGCATAGAAGCTTTATTCATGCAGCAGCACTACTAGATTTTGACATTGAATGGCTTTATGGAAATAGTGACTACTTATCTTGTAAGATTAATGCGAAAGATTTAGAAAAGGAAATTGTTGGAAATAATCCGACGGCCGTATATCTGACAAATCCAGACTATTTAGGAAATCTTTTGGATATTAAGTCTTTAGCTAGCGTATGTAAAAACCACAATGTATTACTTGCCATTGATAATGCGCATGGTGCATATCTTCGTTTTCTTGAACAATCATTACACCCCATTGATTTAGGAGCTGATCTATGTTGTGATTCAGCTCATAAAACACTACCCGTACTTACTGGGGGAGCTTATCTTCACTTAAGTGATTCTTTGAATCAAGTATGGAAAAATGACGTAAAGCATTTTATGGAATACTTTTCTTCCACAAGCCCATCCTATTTGATTATGGCATCTTTAGATGCGGCAAATGATGTGTTGGATCATACGTTTAGAAACTCTTTGTCTGAATGTGTTCGTAGTGTTGATTTATTAAAGAATACTTTAGTTCAACATGGATATACAATTTTATCTGGTGAACCTATGAAGATAACGATTTCAACGAAAGAGTTTGGCTATACCGGAAATGAAATCGCAAATCTTTTAATGGAATGTGATATTTATCCTGAATTTTATGATTCAGACTATATTGTATTGATGCCATCTCCATATAATACGAAAGAGGATTTTAATCGATTAGAGAAGTGTTTGTGTGGAATTGAAAGAAAGTCAGTTGTATTCAATTCGTTTCCTAAGCTAGAACACGCTAAGAAAGCCATGAATGTACGCCAAGCTTTATTTGCGCCTAGCATGAAAGTAGATGTTTCTAAATCATTAGGACAAATATGCTCAAGCATTACTGTATCTTGTCCTCCAGCTATTCTTCCGGTAATTCCAGGAGAAGTAATCAGTGCAAGTGCAATAGAAGTCATGAAATATTATGGTATTGAAACTGTACGAGTTGTCAAAGAATGACAGCTCTTTTTGTACGACAGGCAGTCGTGCTTATAGTTGATAATCCAAATCAGTGATTATCAACTGTTTTATTTTAGAGAC
>NZ_CAKVMR010000074.1 GCF_934772795.1 uncultured Holdemanella sp. | reverse complement strand
CAAAAGCAGATAAAAGTCATAGGATTTTATGCATTTCATTAAATTATTGTACCTTTATATAAAGCAGAAACAACAATGAAATCCCTTATAAACAAAATAGCTTTTCGATTCCGACTGAGACCACCATTTGTCAAAGATTGCACCTAGCATTTGCCAGGTGCTTTTTTTATGCCTTATTTAAAGCATATTCCTACATTATGGTTATATTCCATATCTATATAAACCACTAAAACAAGTGTTTTTCTAAACAAAATTCGCAAAAAAATCGAAAAAATTTTTCAATGCATATTAAAAACGGATAGTAAATTATCCGCTTTTTTCATCTATTTCGATCGTTTTTATTTCCCTTTAAATCAGGTGATATGCTGAATGAAATATAATACGATTATTACGATAACCACGAGAATACCAACAACTAATTTGTATTTAGCATAGTCTTTCATTCCTTTGTTCACATCATTTAATTTTCGATTATCTTCATTCAATTTATCAATCATCTTTCTTTGTTCGTCTGTCATATACCACACCTCCTCTATTCACCATCATAACAACATCAACCGAAGCAACCTAATCACGATCTAATAAACATGGTCTAGCAACATCTGTCATACGACTTGTTTATTAAAATCATAACTTTCTAAGTTTTAATGTTCTTTTAATCACAATCAACATAATACAGATACCAATAAGTGCTAAGATTTATAAATGTCAACTTAAAAATGTACAGTTTTGATCATTTAAGAATGTACAATTTTGACCACATCGATACCTGATGTAGTAGATGGTAAAGATGTGGTCTTTTGTTTAATAAGACATTGTAAGTAATCTTTCTTCTACTTTTTTTAGCCTTTTCAAAACCTGTTTATATGGCATTCCTAGACTTCGTCCATTGACTATTTGATAAGGACCAATATAATCTTGTATTTCATTTAGATAAACATGATATAGTTCGCAATATGGTCTTGATACATTTATTGGTTCACACATCATAACGCAATCTTTGTTTTTCATATTGATGTCGAATAGATAATAATAAGTAAATGTATCTTTGCTGAAAAGAATTGCTCTAATATTGTCTTTTTTACTGTTTCTTGTTTTATTCAAATATTTAATTAGTTTACCGTTCATTAATCATTGTTCTCCTTTTTTATTAAATGGTCTTTCAACCTGTATGATTTGCCACTGATTGAGATTACCTTAGCGTGATGTAAGATTCTATCTACAATCGCATTTGCGATAACTGGATCACCAAATATATCATCCCATTCACCAAAGTTGATGTTCGTTGTGATGATTGTACTTTTGTTCTCATATCTTCTGTCAATCAATTGAAAAAATAGCTTAGAGTCTTCTTTATCAATAGGGAGATAGCCTAGTTCGTCAATAATCAATAATTTATATTTATTGAAATGCTTTAATCGATCGTCTAATCTGTTTTCTAATTTTGCTTTTTTTAGCTGCATAATCAAATCATGACATTTAATAAAATACGTCGAATTCCTTTTCTTGGCAGCGGCAATGCCTATAGCTGTCGCCAAATGTGTTTTGCCTACACCAGACGGTCCAAGAAACACAATATTTTCCTTTTTATCTATAAATCCCAATGATTCAAACTCTAATATTTGAGCTTTGTTTATCGATGGTTGGAAATCAAAGTCAAAATCTTTAACTTCTTTAATAAAAGGAAATGCTCCAACTTTGACCATTGCTTTGATTAGATTCGCTTTACGATGATCCATTTCAACATCTGTAAGTCTTAATAGTCCTTCTGTAAAACTTAATTCATTAGCTGTTATAAAATCTATTACTTCATCCAAGCTTTCACTTGCTTTGTTTAGTTTTAGATATTCTAAATTATCTTTTAATCTTTGATACGTACTAATCATTTATACATCTCTCCCAGTTCTTTTAAATTGTTTTCCGCAAATTCCTTGATGCTTTGACCACTTCTCATTAAAGAGTATTCTGCCTTCTCAAGAGCATGTTCTGCTAGTTCTATTTTCTTTACGTTATCTTTGCTTATTTGATGTATTACGATAAGTTCTGTGTTATCATACACGTAAAGATAGTCGTCGAAAGCCTGGGCATTAAGCACCCTGCCACGATATTTGATTGGGGTAGAATACTTCTTGCCTTTATAGCTCACAAATCCTTGCGAGTCAGCTTTAAGTGACAATTCTTTGATTTTGTAAAGGCTTCTTATATTGTCTTGTGGTAAAGGTGATAAGAAGTCTTTTTCTTTTTGTAAGTGTAAGATTGGTATCTTACCCGTTTCAGAATGGAGTTTATTGTTTTCTCTGTCACATATCTTAGTGACCTGATTTCGTAATCCAACCAAATCCAATAAACCATTGTATGCGTACAATTCATCAAGTAATTTCATCGGAGCTTCAACTTTAGCTTTAACTTCAGGCTCAGCTGCGATACACGGCTTCACTTCAAAACCATAATCTTTAGCGAATTGTGCGAATTTATTGTTGATCTTACCCTTAGAATACTCAGTTCTTGGATCATCCATTACTGTTTTCATATTGTCTGTTCTTAAAGTCTTAGGAACTCCACCTGCCATTTCGAAAGCTGTATCCAGATGATGAAACAAGACTGTCTGAGTTTTGGTCATAGATAAGAAATATATCTTAAATCTAGAAAACGAATAAACTAGCGCAAATACATTTAACGTTACTATTTCACCAGTTTTTAATGTAATAGTTAATTCCTCTTTCCAATCGAGCTGTGCTTCTTCACCCATGCCCGTTTGATATGTAATTATATGCGCTTTACTTTTACAGTCTCTCTTTACTCCATTTACGGTTCTGTTTGTCTTTCCATCAAAATACGATTGAAATTCTTCTCTTTGTGAAACCCATCTTCTAAAAGAAGATTGAGCACAATTTAAACCATGGGTGTCGACTAAGTACTGCCATAACACACGTTTATAGAAGAACACCTGAATATCTTGTTGATTGAGCAAGTAATTAATAACATCATAATATTCATCTATTTTACTTTCTCTTTTTCGGATATCACTTTTCGAATAACCATCAATATATTTACTGACAGTTCTACGATCGACACCGAGTTCTCTTGCGATTTCTGATTTATTCACTTTAATACTGCCTACCTCCTGTAATCGTCCCAATATAAAAAGATCATTTAAGGAACGTATTTCTACATTATTGTTTACTTCTATGTTGATTAACACTTATATACCTCCTTGTAAACCTCAAGGATTATATCAAAGCGTAATCAGAAGTGTACATTCTTAAATGATCATTTATGTACATATTTAGATTATCATTTATATATATCCATAGATTGCATTTTCATAATTAAATTGCCAAATATAAAATATTGATATTTTGGTATAAGCAATATGTTTTTTACAGAAATCGAAAAATAAACAATTAATAATGAATATTGTTAATATGAGAAACAAAAATTTAGTATGATTATGACAACTGAATAAATCAATTAAAAGTATAATCAAATCCATTATTAAAAATAATATTGTATATCTATTTAGTCTTTTCGATAAATTTTCGCATCTCATCTTTAGAACATCCTCCTATAATCTGATTTAGTATTTCATTTTAAATATGGATTCTTTTGCATATATTTGAATAACATGCATACACAGTAATAAGGAAGCAAAATAACTAATTACTATTTTCATATATTTTGTTCTTTTTAAGGATAACGCTATCTTCAACTACAAAATAACATTAATTGTTATTTTTAGCAATAGTTATTTTTATTTCTATTTGTTGCTATAATTAAAAATAAAAGTTAAAATATTTATGGGTGAAAACATATATGAAAAAATTATCAAAAAGAGAAAACCAAATTATGATTGCATTGTGGAACTCCTCTGTTCCTTTGTCTGCTAGTGCTTTAAAGAAAAATTTAGATGAAGATGTTAGTATATATACAATTCAACAAGTCCTTCAGAAATTGCTTAAAAAAGATTATATAAAAGTAGATAGAATCGTTCAGCACGAAAAAGCTCTAATGCGAGAATATGTGCCTGTAATTTCTCAAGTTGAATATATTACAAGTTTTGTAAATCAAAAAACATCTTTTGAATTAGCTTCAAATTTCATAAAAGAAACCGACAATTTAGATGCCATTATCGAATTAGAAAAACTTATAAATATCAAATTAAAAGAAAAGGGAATAAAGTAAATGCAGTTGACCCTTTCATCGTTATTTATTACAATCGTTTTTGCTGCCATTCTGATTCTTATTTTTAATGCATTACTAACATGCAAAAAAAGTTATATGTTTTTTAGAACTGATTTTCTTTCTGTCCTAGCTATAATTATAGTTTTACGTCTATTATTTCCTATTGAATTTAAATTTACGCAATCAATAGCAGCTACACCGATTATGAATCCGTTTTATAACATAATGCATTATAAATTTCATTCATTTGAGATTTATAATTTACTTCTTCTTATATGGGTTATAGGAATTATTATCAAGTCCATTGAATATATCTTTTCAATATCTCAGTCAAACAAAAATTATAAACTACTCATTTCTAATTCAGTCAAATTAGAAACCAATGATTTAGATGCAGAATTAGATATTTTTCCTATTTTTAGCAGTCAATTTTTATATGTTCCTACAGTATTTACCACAAAAAAGAGTATATTTCTTCCTACGACTTTATACACTATAAGCGAACTGAACAATATTTTACGACATGAGATCAGTCATATTCAACACCATGACGGTTTAATAAAACATATTATAAATTTTGTTGTGATCCTATACTGGTGGAATCCATTTGTATACATATTTAGAAATCAAATCCATTTACTTTTAGAGATATGTGCTGATTATAAAAGCACAAAAAATTTCAATGAAGTAGAAAGCAATCAATACATTAGAGACTTAATAAACATACAAAAAAAGGCTACTATTTATAATCAAGTGCACAAATATAGTAATTCGAATATTATTGATGAAAGTATAAAAGTTCTTGAATATAGGATAAACTATATGATAGAGAACAAATACAAGAAAAAGACCAACAAATTACTATTAGCCACATTGATTTTGTTTCCATTTCTGACAAACTCTATCATATTAGAGCCTTCTTTCCCTGCTCCTGACGAGCATGAGTTATTATCAGAAAAAGATTTAAAAAATGGATATATAACAGTGAATAAAGATGGTACTTATACATTTCATGTCGGTAAATTTAAAGGTATTATCAACAATCCAAAATCTAAAGAATTTAAAGACATTCCAATCATAAAAGGAGAATAATCTTTCATTGTCACAAAATCATTTTTAAAAACTTTTAAAACTTATTCAAAAAGCAAAACAAGTACCCCTACAAAGAGTGATACTTGTTTTTTTAATCCACTACTAACAGCTCATAAGTATTTGTAAGAGTAAATAATTGATAGTGTACTTTTACAGTTACTAGTTGAACCTCATTTACGTAATCATACTCATGAATCACCTTATTATCAACTATATTTTCAGTATGATAAAATTCAATAAGTGTTTCCTCTAACTTAGTTCCAACCTTTCCTTTTGAACCTGTTTATTTCCTCTTGCCTAAATCTTATCTATCAACTTTTTCTTTTTAAGTAATATCAACCATTTCTATTCAAACCACAATGTTCTACATAAATAGTCAATTTTTTTATCCCTACTAACCGATGGTAAATTTGTTTGGATTATTTCATTCATTTTTATTATTGTGTTTATTCCAGAATTTAGTTTTAAAGTTTTCAACATTTCTAATTCCAAATTTTATTGGGTCAGTTATCGGGTCAGTTATCGGGTCACTTATAGAGTCATTTGAAAGAGTTTCGAAATAAAAATTGTCTATAGACTTAAACTCAGGTTTAACATCAGATACATTAAATATTCCAATTGGACTAGTGACAGCGATTAGCATTGCATCCACTAAAAAGCATGCTATAATTCAAGTGGGCAAACGGATAACAAGCCTACACGAGTAAAAGGGTGGTTCGGACTAGACCATCTTTTTTTCAACAAAATAACTTTTCAATTCCGACTGAGACCACCATTTGTCAAAGATTGCACCTAACATTTGCCAGGTGCTTTTTTTATGCCTTATTTATGCATGTTCAGACTTGTACAAGACAATCAAAGTTATTGTATTTGTTCCAAATAGCTTATCGGGTCAGTTATTGGGTCATTTATAGAGTCATAATTTTTCAAAGCATATTAAAAACGGATAGTAAATTATCCGCTTTTTTTCATCTATTTCGGTCGTTTTTATTTCCCTCTAAATCTATTGTTTTTCTAACCCTTGTCTTATCTTCAGGGCTTAGCTTATTCATTATAGCATCATAAACTGTTATGCTCTGTCCGTTTTTTAATTGAATATGATTTCTTGTTGTTTCTTTCACAAACCGAGTCAGCGCAATATTTCTAGTTTCAGACTTATTCAGTTTCTTACTCATTGTCAACATACTATGATCATAATCATTCGCTTTTGTCTGTAACACTGAGTTTTGTTCTTTTGCACCATCCAATTGAATTATCAATTGCTTATTACAATCATTCTACTAATTCCAAAGTTTTCATTACGCACCCATTTCTGCACTCATATAATATTTTGACTGCATATTGAATAGTTTCCAATATGTAGAATGTGCCTTCATTAATTCACTATGACTACCCATTTCTTCAATGCTTCCATTCTTAAAAACAATAATGTTATCGCAAAACCTTGTCGATGCCATTCTATGTGAAATAAAAATAGCCAACTTATTTTTTGATAATTCATTAAATTGTTCATAAATCTCCGATTCTGATTTTGGATCCAATGCAGCCGTTGGCTCATCCAATATGATTATCGGTGTATCTTTATAGATAGCTCGGCTAATCGCTATTTTTTGAGCAACTCCTCCTGAAGGTTCAAAACCATCTGAATCAAAATCCTTGTGTACACGTACATTCAAGCCTTTCTTGTATTTCTTTACAAATGCAGAAATTCCCAAAGAATCAAATATACCATGAATTCGATTTTCATCACTTTTTCGCGATAAACTCACGTTTTCCTTAAGTGACATTGAAAATAATTGGAAATCCTGGAATACAGTTGAAATGAATTTTACATATTGCACATAATCATACTCTTTAATATCCACCCCATTTAATAAAATCATTCCCTCAGTTGGGTCATACAATCGACAAATTAATTTAATAAACGTAGTCTTACCCGCACCGTTTTCTCCAACCACTGCAATTTTATCTCCAGCCTTCATGAAACAATTGATATCTTTTAAAGCCCATTTATCGCTACCGCCATATTTAAATCCAACATTCTTAAACTCTAACGATTCAAAATGAGAAGGCATATTACGGTTGATCTTGCCATCATATATGTCCATAGGCAAATTCATAAATTTCTCAACAGCTTCAAAATAATAACTATACTGATTTATATCATTCACACTATCGATCACTTCATCCATAGAAGTTGTAAATGTCGCAATCGCATTGATATACAATGTAAAATTTGCGATGGATATGAATCCTTTTGATACCATAAAAACCATATATACATAAGAAACCATTCTTTGAAAAAAATCCATAAGATGCATAAAGAAATCGGATTTGTCCATAATATACATCTGATTTTTATAAAACTTCCAAAGCTTATGTAAACAACCTTTTAAAAAATCCATCAATACATATTGACCTTGATTCATTCGAATTTCCTTGCCATACTTTACATCCGAAAACACATTCATAAAATAAGACAATTCTCTTTCCTTCGGATTTTTCTCCATTTCCAATTTGGCATACGCCTTCTTAAATCGCATCTGCGCTTTGCTATTTAGAAATGCAAGACATAAAAACACAAGCAACACTGCTTTATTCAATGAAGCTATGATCCAAATCACTGTTCCGAAAATCATCACTTTACTAATGATTTCCATCGCTCGATCTAATACAAAACTAAATCCTTGTCCATTCGCATATAAAAATTTTTCCGCATTTTGTTTCAAATTTAAAAACTCTGGATCTTCCAAACACGCATAATCCACTTTAGAAAGTTTTGTATTTAACTCCACCTGAAACTTTTCTAAAATAATACATCGCTTATAAAAAGCCGTATTCTTTAAAAAGTCGCTTAAAAACTTCATTAAGAAAATCACAATTGAAAAGATAATGATATATGTAAGTAAATATGAAATTCGATTTTGCCCCATTAGTTCATCCAACAAAACCTTTGGAAAAAACATAATCAATAAAGGTGGGATCGTATTCGTTATTTGATACAAAATCAAACAAACCAAATAGCTTTTTTGTACATTCCACGCATACTTCCAAAGAAATGTTAAGCTTTTAAACATACGTATCACCTTCTTTTTAAAAGATTCTAGCATAAATGTAATTTTTTTCAATTATTAATGTATATTCTTACATTAATAATCTATATTTTCATATTATTTCATCATGATATATTAAACACGTACTTTCTTAGCACACCACTTCAAAACTAAGTACAAAATCACACTATATAATCCAATAATTACAATTCCTGCAAAATATCCAAAATAACTAGTACCTAATAGGTTCATTCCAAAATCTCTGTATGCCATTGGATTGAATGTATTGATCTTCTGCATGTTTCCTAATGGCGATGCAAAAGAACAAAGACCCAAGACAACTAAAAATACAAGCAAAGATAAGTATTTGTTTTTCATAAGTTTAGATAATACAGTTATGAGTAGGACATAAAATGTTGTGGACATCACAATTCCAAATGCTACAAATAGTGTACATTGCCACAATGGCATCAATTCCATTCCTGGCGTTGTAAACTGATTGACACTCATATTCGTTAGTCCACTTGCCACAAGCTCAATATGATCCAATCCTTGTGTATCCCAATAATGAAAACCAGTAAATCCTGGCTTATAATATAAAACCGGATAGATCAGATTCGATACACCTTTAAAAGGTACAAGAACTATCATATAAACTAAAACAGGCAGGAAAACAACCAATAGAACAAAAAGCACGTCAGAAATCAAATTCCATCTCACATATTTTTTCTTTACTCCAGAAATAGTTAGAATTGTTTTTTCTGTCTTTGCTCGTCTTTCTCTTTGTTGAAACAATAGAAGTCCAACCAGCAAAGGTAAAACTACAGGCAATATATATCGAGCTATCTGTAATGAAACACTGGATGCATCCACATATGAATATGTTATTGGAGTAAGATCATGTTTTAACAAGTAGTCAAAGTAACGAGCCTGCTGCATAGAACAAAAATATAAATTAATATCATTTGATTTTTGTACAATTAATTTCTCGTATTGCGACAAATCAGGTAATCCATATTCCTTCCTTAATTCTTCTATAACATCGGCATGTTCAAAATAGGAATCATTAGGCATGTTAGAAGTCACCATATACCACTGTGCTTCCAACACACTCACCTTTACTTTATATTCACAATATGACTTCCAATTTTTGTCCTTTCCATCCTGCTCACCCTTATCAATGGTCTGACGTATCAAATTCACTTCATCCATAAATTCTTGGTAAAGTTTGGGATCATTCTTTTGTGAAACACTTGCTATACTAATACCTAATGATGTTTGATATGGACTTTCCGTAAATGATTTTGTATTCAAAATAAACAACAAAGCAATCTCACAAACGATGAATAGCACAATTAGAATCAGATTTTCTTTTCTTTTTAAATTAGATTTGATATTGAAAAGCACATAAGTCCACATTTATCTCACCAGCTCTCTTTTTTTGAAACATTGTAATGAAATCAAATTACAAGACAGAAAATACACCAAGCTTATAATAGCAGCCAGGACAACCTGCTTATGGATAATCAGGTTCACAAAATCAATATGTAAAAATGGAATATACACAAAGAATCTAGAATAGCCTGTTACATTTCCTAAGACAAAGA
>NZ_CAKVMR010000073.1 GCF_934772795.1 uncultured Holdemanella sp. | reverse complement strand
TAAAAAAATACCCGTTGTGACAGCACAACGGGATGTTTATTTGTATAGATGTATAAATATTGCGGGAAGTTGACGATTAAATGCAAAAAGTAATAAATAAACAACAGTTATTACATTGCAACGCAAAAACTGTTGTGTCTTATTGCTTTTTTGGATTATAATATAATATATAAACCGAATATGGGGTGATTGTGTGATTGTTGAAAGAAAAGAATATCTTGAAAAATTAATTGCCTGGAAAGATAAGAAATTAATTAAAATTGTTACGGGAGTAAGGCGATGTGGTAAATCAATGTTGTTGGAAATTTATCAAAATTATCTGAAGCAACATAATGTAGAAAAAGAACAGATTATTGCGATTAATTTTGAAGATCTTGATTATGAGGAACTTACGGATTATAAAAAACTATATAATTATTTGAAAGAACATTTGGTGACAAATAAAATGACATATATTTTTCTGGATGAAATACAGAACGTGCCAGATTTTCCAAAAGTATTAGACAGTTTATATATAAAGAACAATGTAGATATTTATGTTACAGGTTCGAATGCTTATATGCTATCCAGTGAGATTGCAACGATGATTTCTGGAAGATATGTACAGATTGAGATGCTTCCGTTATCATTTCGTGAATATATGGAAAGTACAGGAAGTATGAATGATAGAGGAATAAAATATGCGGAATATCTGCAAAATAGTTCTTTTCCCTATACATTGGAATTAAAAAATCAACCGAATGAAATTAGGGAATATCTGGAAGGGATCTACAACACGATTGTTGTAAAAGATATTGTAAATAGAAAAAAGATAACAGATACTATGATGTTAAAAAGTGTTCTACAGTTTGTTTTTGATAATATAGGAAACCCATTGTCATCAAAAAAAATTGCGGATACGATGACATCAGCAGGAAGAAAGATTGATACGAGAACGATAGAAAAATATTTGGAGGCTTTTCGTGAAAGCTATATCATCTATCAGACGAAAAGGTATGATATCAAAGGAAAACAATATCTGAAAACACTTGAAAAGTATTATATTGTTGATATTGGAATGCGCTACATGCTTTTAGGGTCAAGGCAGGCAGATGCTGGACATATTTTGGAAAATGTTGTGTATTTAGAATTGTTGCGGCGAGGATATGATGTGTATGTTGGAAAAATCGGTACTTTTGAAGTGGATTTTGTGGCAAAAAATAGCAGGGGAACAATATATTATCAGGTGGCATTGACGACACATGACGAAAGTACACTTCAAAGAGAACTTCGCCCATTGCAGGTAATTAGAGATCATTATCCAAAGATAATCCTAACGATGGATGAGGAGCCGGAAGAACAATATGATGGAATTAGGCGAATCAATGCAAGAGACTGGTTGTTGGGGTTAACGGAGTAAGTATAGAAAATAATAGGAAAACAATGTAGCAATTTATCATGAGAAGTCAAACACTCGAGAATTTATAATGCAGTCTAAGAACACTTCTTAACTTTAGAAAACATGTATAACTACTATTGAATTTCTGAATAAATGCTTGATCGTAAGGAATGAGCTGTTCCAGAAAGCAGAAGAACCGTAAAGCATATACGGTTCCAGGAATGACATCAGAGTATGAACATATAGAACGTACAAGAAACAGTGTTGGTAAATACAGAAGCATTGGTGAATTTAGCTACTAATGCTTCTTTAATTTTTTATAAAATAATTAGCACTTAACTGTTGACAGTGCTAAAAAAGTGACTATAATGATAATTGAAGTTAGAGATAAGTCAAAAGATATCCCGTAACTTGAAGATAGATTTCATAATCTAGTAATCAGGAGGCGATATTTATGAAGTACTATCCAATGTTTGATTTATTTGATGATTTCTTTACAGGAAACACAACTAGTGATGTCATGAAGACAGATATTGTGGAAAAAGATGGAAACTATGAAATGAGCATGGAACTTCCTGGAGTTAAAAAGGAAGATATCCAGATGGAATTGAAAGATGGATATTTAAAGGTAACTGCTACTCATGGTTCGAACACAGAAGACAAGGATGAAAAAGGTCGTGTCGTTCGTAAGGAACGTATCAGTGGATCTTATTCAAGAAGCTTCTATGTTGGTGAAGGTATTCATCAGGAAGATGTTAAGGCATCCTTTGACAATGGTGAATTAAAGATCGTTGTTCCTAAGGAAGCACCTAAACAGATTGAAGAAAACAAATTTATCCCTATTGAATAAGGTATCAGGAGGCGATATTTATGAAGTACTATCCAATGTTTGATTTATTTGATGATTTCTTTACAGGAAACACTACAAGTGATGTCATGAAGACAGATATTGTGGAAAAAGATGGAAACTATGAAATGAGCATGGAACTTCCTGGAGTAAAAAAGGAAGATATCCAGATGGAATTGAAAGATGGATATTTAAAGGTAACTGCTACTCATGGTTCGAACACAGAAGACAAGGATGAAAAAGGTCGTGTCGTTCGTAAGGAACGTATCAGTGGATCTTATTCAAGAAGCTTCTATGTTGGTGAAGGTATTCATCAGGAAGATGTTAAGGCATCCTTTGACAATGGTGAATTGAAGATCGTTGTTCCTAAGGAAGCACCTAAACAAGTCGAAGAAAATAAATTTATTCCAATCGAATAACTATAAGAATACGCCTATTTGGTGTATTCTTTTTTTGAAGGAGAAATTATGAAGGTAGAAGTAATCAATGAAAAGCGTTTAAATCATATTCATTATTGCAGAATACATAAAGAAAATAATCAATTATCGGGTTCTTTTTGGGTTCCGGCAAAATCAAGGTCAAAGAATAAAAAGATGTTTAGTTTTGAAGTGGGTGAAACCAGTTTTGTACTATATGATCCGGATCATGTTTTAAAGGAAAAGATTTCCGGAAATACACCAAGTGAGTGTGTTTTAAATTTAATCAATATTTTAATCAACGAAGATATGGAGTTTCTACAAAAACTTGAAATGAAGCTTGAAAGAATAGAAGAGCAATTGATGTCGCATAAGGGTTCGCATTATGAATCACAGATATTTGAAATGAGAAAAACGATAAGTACTTTTGATTCGTATTATGATCAGATGATTGAAGTGGTACAAAACTTGCAGGAATTTTATAATGGCTTTGAAACATTAGAGAAAAGACTAACACGCTTATCGAATGTTACGGATCGTTTGGCAGAATATTCTATACAGCTTCGTGAAATGCATCAAACACAAGTGGAGATGCGGCAGAATCAAATTATGCAGTTTTTGACAATTGTGACAACTATCTTTATGCCATTAACTTTAATTACTGGATGGTATGGAATGAACTTTAGGGCTATGCCAGAATTAGATAGTTCCTATGGATATTTCATTGTGATGGGAGTTTGTATATTGATTATTATTTTAGAAGTGATTTACTTCAAAAAGAAAAAATGGTTTTAACTATAAAAAACACTTGTTTCAGTGTATGATTTTGGTAGAGAGCAGGTGTTAGTATGTCTGTGAATATTCGTATTATGCAGAAGGGTTTCTTTCGTAGAAAGAAGTTTATAATTGATGATCTAGTTAAATTATCCCACTTATCTTTTGGAGTCATGGATGAAAATTGTCAGTTGATTCCAAATCAGATTGGGGATCATACCATCTTGTTTGATCGTAAGTATCTTCAAAGAGGAATTGAAATTTATATTCAGAATCATGATATTTGTCTAAATTTAAGTCTTCCTACAAGTATGGATGAAATTCAGTTGTTTTATTATTTAGTGAAAGTTTATTGTGAATATATGGATACCAATGAATTTGTGAAAGATGATTGGCTAATGGAAATCAAGGATATCGATCTACAGATGGTGTATGATAAAAGAACGAGTGCCGATGCACTTATGGATTTAAAGAGTAAACTAACGGATCATAAGTATTTTGAAATCTTTGGCATTCTTCACCCCATTTCAATTGGGGAAAATGAATTGAATGATTTTGGCACAGATTTAGATTTATTTGGTCAATATCTACATAATCAACAAGCCTTAGATGCTTATTATGCAACACCAAGAATTTATAATGCACACGGTAGAAGAATTGGTATGTATGCACTTGGTGCGGATATTTTAACAATTCTTCCGGTAGAGCCTTATGTGGTATTGAATCAAATTGAGGGAATCGAAGAGTGGTATGTGTTTTTAAATGATCGGCTTGTGAAGTATCGTGATCTTATGGGATTTATTAAAAAATCAGATTATTATGATGCCAATCATAGAATGGTATGTTTATCGAAAGAAGAGATTTTGGATGCCTTAAATACACTCGCAATACAAGAAATATGAGCAGCTAATCAAATAGCTGCTCATTTACTGTATCTAGTGTTCCTTGATAGAAATCATTTTTTCCTCCACCACTAACTTGATGTTTTTCCTTTAGTTGTAGGAAGATGTCTTTTGAATTTGTCATGAAACGATAATTATCTTCTTGTTTAGAAACAAGTAGAACAGAGTTGTCGCAATAAGATATAAGCTTATTGTAGTAATACAATTGTGTATCTCGATCCAATTCATCACATAGAACAATTTGATTTTCTTTATGTTCAATAATTAAATGATCAATCATTTCTTTATTTAATTGTTTGATTCTTTGTTTCAAAGCATAATTTTCATCTAATACGCGTTGTACATTTGAAGATAAAGCTTCTATATTTGAAGATAATTGATTGGAGATTTGAGTAGCCTGATCATGTTTTAAGACATAATCTTCATAGGCAAGTTTTCCACATAGGAAGAATAGGCGTGTACCTTTTTTGATCTTCATGGATTTCACAATTTTAAACAATCCTACTTCAATGGTACTCTTTACATGTGGTGCGCAACATGCACATAAATCGACATCTTCAATTTCAACAAGGCGTGGTTTAGCTAGGTCGAGTTTTGCTCGATATTCAATGTTGGAATAATCATCTAAGTAATAGGTTTTGACAGGTTTATTTGAAAAGATGACAGAATTCACTAAAGCTTCAATTCTTTGGATTTGATCATGATTTAAATCCATCGCATAATCAGCTGTAATTTCATTGTAGCCTAAATGAAATCCGACATTATCCACATTAAATTCTTTATGCATCAATCCAGAAAGAATGTGTTCACCAGTATGGTGTTGCATGTTCGTGTAGCGATGAGTCCAGTCAATCATACCTTCTACATCACCATTTAATGCAGAGTGAGTATAATGATGCACTTCATCATTTATGATTTGAACATCCACTACTTCGATGCCATTCAACGTTCCTTTATCGCATGTTTGTCCACCTTCTTCAGGGAAGAAAAGGGTTTGGTCTAAAATAATGTCATATAATTCATTCTTTTTATCGCATGAAACAACATGGGCATGAAATGTTGTTTGGTAACCTTCTTGTTCGTATAGTTTAATTGTCATATATATCACCGAAATTAATCATAGCATAAGTGATTCAAATTTTGACAAATTATTAAAATCATATTAGACTATTATGGTTTGAACAAAGATGTTTTGCTTCCCAACCATCTTTAAAAAAACAGGAGGGTAAAAAATGAATAGAATTAAAACGGAAGTTAAAGAAGTGAGTGTATTACTTAGAAGTATACCTTCACTTACGATGACACTTTTTATTGTTTCGGTCATCACCATGAATCTTTTGGCGAACAAAAGTATTAACTTGCCATTTAGCTTTATGGCACTGGATTGTGGAATTGTGGTAAGCTGGCTTTCATTCTTATGCATGGATGTCATCACAAAACATTTTGGTCCTAAAGCTGCAACACAAGCATCACTAGTAGCTGTGTTGGTGAATTTAGGTATGTGCCTAGTCTTCTTCTTGGCATCAAAGATTCCTGGCGTATGGGGTGAATCCTATGTAGAAGGATCAGAAGCCATTATTAATGGGGCATTAGACGGAACAATTGGTGGTACTTGGTATGTACTATTTGGAAGCACAATTGCGTTTATTGTTTCTGCCATTGTGAATAACTATACGAATTCCATGTTAGGCAAGATTTCTAACAACAACAGCAATTTCAAATCGTATGCATTCCGCTCTTATGTATCTACGGGTATTGGTCAGTTTTGCGACAATCTAACATTCGCATTGATCGTGTCACACCAATTCTTTGGATGGACATTGGTACAATGTGTTGTGTGTGCCTTTACAGGTATGATTGTAGAAACACTATGTGAAGTCATCTTCTCATATCCTGGTTTCAAGATCCTACAAAACTGGAAGAAGAATAAAGTAGGTAGAGAATATTTTGAATATATGAAACAAAGCAGTCGTTAAACTGCTTTTTCTTTTACCAATCGAAAAATTCTTCATCATCATAGTTTGGATCATATTTGTTTTCATCTTCGATCATCTGATAGATTACGTAGTCCCTTAAATCTTCCAAACTCATTTCCATGACTTTCTTTTTGATTCGTTCGTATTGTTCGTGTTCACGTTTTTCTCTTTCAGCTTGATATCTTAATTGTTCTTCCATTATGTCATCTGCTTTTTTTAATGCCTCCGGAGATACCGCAAAAGCTAATGCGACTTTGTGCTTACACACAACTCTTCTTCCTTCTGCATGGGGACAATCACAAGTAGATTTTCTATGGTGTGCAAAATCAATTTTTACATGATAGTCTTCACAACCAGATACAATTGCCGAATATGTGGTGCCATCAAATCTTTGAATATTCTTTACACGTCCTTCTTTAAAGTATTCATAGCCCCGCCAGTAGGAACGATAACTGGCATCGTTGAGTAATTTATCGACCATTAAAATAGCCTCCTTTATTTAATATTAACATGCCTCAAGCTGTTCTAATAATGCTTTTGTACAATTATAGGTATTCAGCCTCTGTGTTGTTTCTAAGATACCTGTTAATATCTCTTTCGTATCTTCATCAACTAATTCACCATTTGGTTTATAGTCATATATGATAATTGGTTCTACAATATAAACACCTTCACAAGCATCTTCTAAATAAATCGCATAGTGTGTATCGTTAATTGTAAATAGATACATATATTCTTCGGATTCATTGTATGTACAAGATAGCACGGTACCAACAGGATATTTTTGACTAAAGGAAATAGAGTGTTCCAAATCATGATTGATTAAATTTTGATCGATGTCCCTTAAAATATTTCGCACAACATCCAAAGCGGTTTTTTGAATGATTTTTAATTCTTCTTTCATGCATTCAAACTGCAAATGATCCACAACATCTAATTCTTTGGCGTTGATCGGAACAACTTTGTTTTTATGATTTTTAGAATGCATTTTTAAACCAAACTTTTTCTTATTGTAGGTATATAGATACACATATTTAATTTCATCAAAACGACTTTCTAGAATGGTTCCAACTGGATATTCTAATTCATAAGGAAGTAGTGTTGTATTCTCAATAGAATTTAAACGCTTGTTTAGATATTCCATATGAACATCATTTTGTTCAATCAAAGCCTTATAGATAGAAGCACATTGTTGTTCGGTAAATACAATATGAGTAGCTTTATCCATATCAAGTTTAAATTCAACAAGTTCGCATGTGTGATTTTTAAATTTGTTGTAGTTGATTCCATAAGATGTGTTGTCACAATCAAATAGATAGATGATCCATGGTTCTTCAAAAATAATGGTTCCAGGCGTTAATTTACGTTCGTATTGTTTCTTTTTTTCTTTTGGCTTAGGTTTATTCAATTGTTTATTTACCCAGTCATTTCGACATGTGCAGGATACTTCAATCAATGTGTTAATATCTAAATCTTCAAATGTATATGTATTAGAGAAATCTATAGAGCGTGGAATGTTTTTGAACCGAAAATATTTATAATCAGTTAAGTCACCACCATTTATACACTTATACATTTCGTATTTATTATCCTTCATGTCATTGAAGTAATAGTATGATTTATTGATTTTAAAGATATCACCTTTATGAATGGGTATCTCCATATCAAAATTTAATATAGCTTTGTTTCGAATGTTGGCATAGGCTTTTAATTCTCTGGCAATCTGACGGACACAATACTCATCTAATTCTTTATAAATATATTGGATATGTGCAATAGGAATGACATAAGCACAATCAAATTGCACAACAGAATCTTTGTATCGAGAGTTTTGAGAATCATATACTTCATTGGTAAATATATGTTTCTCGTAAGATCTTAAGCTTTTAGGATGTGTTGCACATGCATATCCATAGAGCTCATCTTTTCCTTTTTTTACAATCAAAAAAGGCCTTGTAGTGTGTCCTTCAGGTATGGCTTTTAAAGCTTTATCTGTAACTGGCATAGTGCAATATACTAGATTACCAACAGATATCTGATTAAAAATATCTTCTTGCCAATCTTCATACGCACGTTTGGATCTAAATCCAATATTACAAATATTCGCACCAATCTTTAAATACTTTTCTTGTTGAAGTGTACACTTATTTTGTTTTGTTTGTTCTTGTTGTTTATAGAATAAACTTCTAATAAACGTTTGGATAGATTTAAAATACCCCATTATGTTCTTGTTCATACTCGTGCCCTCATTCAAGCCAACCATATCATCTTAATTGACATTATCGATGTCTAAAACATAGATTGTTTGAAAAAGTAAATAAAACTTGTTTAAGTAATGTGATATAAACAAGTTTATATTGAACTTGTTTAAGTAATATGTTATAAACAAGTTGGATGGTGAGTAGGATGAAATATAAGTTTTCAGAGGATTTGAAGTCAATTCGAGAAATTTTAGGACTTTCACAAAGCGAATTTGCAGATAAGATTGGAGTTGAGCAGGTTACTGTTTCAAGAAATGAATTAGATGATTTAGATACATCAGCAAATTTCTTGGAGGGTGTATATGCTTTTGCGTTTGCACAAAACATTAAAATTAACAGATTAAAGGAAATGCTCTATCGAGATGACTTAACTCAAAATGAAAAATTACTTTTCCATGGAGCAAAAAGTGAAATAGTTGGGGATATAGACATTCATAAAGGTCGATATAATAATGATTTTGGACAAGGGTTCTATACAGGTGAAAGCTATGAACAAGCTATTTCTTTTGTTTCAGGATTTGAACATTCTTCTGTATATTATTTTTGTTTTGATGACAGTAATTTGAAATGCAAGAGGTATAAAGTGGATCAAGAATGGATGATGACAATTGCGTACTATAGAGGTGCACTTGATGAATATAAAAATCATCCTAAAATAAAAAAACTTATAGAAAATACAAAGGATTGTGATTATATAATTGCTCCTATTGCTGATAATCGTATGTTTCAAATTATTAATTCTTTTATCGATGGCGAGATTACAGATGAGCAGTGTAAGCATTGTTTGGCTGCAACAAATCTTGGGATGCAATATATTTTTAAAACTCAAAGAGCATTGTCTCAGATTAAGCCATTAGAGCGATGCTATATTTCGGTTAATGAAAAAGAATACTATAAAAATATTCGACTAGAAGAGTCAAGGTTTGGAGATAATAAGGTTAAATTAGCAAGAAAGCAGTATAGAGGAAAAGGAAAATATATCGATGAAATCTTAGTGTAAAAAGAGGTGTGATGCATGAGGGAAATAAAGAAAATAAATAGGGATGGTTTGCTTTTGTGCGAGCTTCAGGCAAAAGCTTTTGAAAATTCTATTGATAAGATGGAGTCAAGTTCAGAAATATTTATTAGGCGATTTATGAAAAGTAAGATCGCAAAAAGATTGGATAATCAATCGATTTTGGATAGTAATATTCAGGCAAATGATATTTTAACGTTAGTAGATGAAGAATATGGAGCTACTGATTATGGTTCTGTAAAATATACGCATAATGAAATGTATTGGATTGGATATATCTACAGATATTTTTCATTTACCTACGATTTATCTTCTTCACAAGTTTACAAAATTATAAAACCAAAAGAATTGAGAGGGTTGTTTTTACCATATCATACAATGGATCCATCTCAAGCAATTGAGAGAATACTAGAGGCAAAAGGAATGTTTATTGATGAAGAAACAGAGCTACAGCGTCAGTATGAAATATTTAAAAAAATAAGAATGAGTAAGAAAGATAAATAATTAAAGTGAACGGATACATTATATATCCGTTTTTTTACCATTTGATACGTTGGCTGAAAATGGGTAAAAAATTGTATGAAAACGATTTCAGACATGATAATATGAAATTAGAAAAGGAGGACATAGTATGATGTCATTAGATTGGATGGTTTATGTATTAGGTGTAGTAGCTGT